>JBFMCJ010000065.1 GCA_040754675.1 Bacillota bacterium | reverse complement strand
GGTCAGGGCTCTGACGGACGCCCTCACCGGCGTTCCGTCCATCGTGGTGGGCATCTTCGCGTACGCGGTCGTTGTCCGCCCCATGGGGCACTTCTCGGGCTGGGCCGGCAGCTTTGCGCTCGCCGTCCTGATGCTCCCGCTCGTGGTGCGCACCACCGAGGAGATGGTCAGGCTCGTGCCCCACTCGATCCGGGAGGCTTCCCTGGCCCTGGGGATCCCCCTGTGGCGCACGGTGCTGCGTGTGGTGCTGCCGGCGGCCTGGCCCGGGATCCTGACCGGGGTGCTTTTGGCGCTGGCGCGGGTGGCGGGCGAGACGGCGCCGCTGCTCTTCACCGTGCTTGGCAACAACTACTGGCACCGCAGCTTCAACGAGCCCATCGCGGCCCTGCCGCTCCAGATCTACGCGTACGCCAAGTCCCCGTATGAGGAGTGGCACCGCCAGGCGTGGGGCGCCGCCCTGGTGCTGGTGGCCCTGGTGCTCTTGACCAGCATCCTGGCCAGGCTGGCAACGTCCCGCCGGGTCGGTCGAGGGGTGCGCCGGTGAGAGAGGAGGAGACGGGCATTTGAGAGGGGGGCTGCGCGGCCGGCCGGAGGCACGGGTCGGGCCCGACGGGGTGGTGGCCACGTCACCCCTGCTCAGGGAGCTTTCGACCCGCCGGCCTCGGACCCGGGCGGACGGCCTCACGGCAGCCGGCGAGGAGTTCGCCATGGCCGCCGAAGAATTGTACGCCTGGTACGGCACCACCCAGGCGCTGCGTTCGGTCACGCTGCCCATCCGGTCCCGGGCGGTAACGGCCATTATCGGCCCGTCCGGCTGCGGCAAGTCGACGCTGATCCGCTGCTTCAACCGCCTGCACGAGGTGGTGCCGGGCGCCCGGGTTTCCGGGAGGGTGCTCCTCAACGGCCAGAACATCTACGACCCCCGGGTGGACCCTGTGGAGGTGCGCCGCCGGGTGGGCATGGTGTTTCAGAAGCCCAACCCCTTCCCGACCATGTCCATCTTCGATAACGTGGCGTCCGGCCTCAAGCTGATGGGGGTGCGGGACCGCCGGGTGCTCGCTGAGGTGGTGGAACGCAGCCTGCGGATGGCGGCGCTTTGGGACGAGGTGAAGGACCGGCTGGACGATAGCGCCACAAACCTCTCCGGGGGCCAGCAGCAGCGGCTGTGCGTCGCGAGGGCCCTGGCCGTCGAGCCCGAGGTGCTGCTGATGGACGAGGCGACGTCGGCGCTCGACCCCATCTCGGCGGGCAAGGTGGAAGAGTTGATCACCGAACTTCGGCGAACTTACACCATCGTCATCGTCACGCACAACATGCAGCAGGCGGCCCGGGTCAGCGACTACACGGCCTTCATGCTGCTCGGGGAACTGGTGGAGTACGGCCCGACGGAGGCGATCTTCACCAACCCCACCGACGAGCGAACGGAGGCGTACGTGACGGGTCGCTTCGGGTGAAGGGAGAAGGGGATGGGTCTCGCAGTCGAGGGCGTGGCCAAGCGCTTCGGCGCGGTGCAGGCCCTCGAAAACGTCACGCTCAGGGTGCCGAAGGGGGCTGTCTTCGGCCTCATCGGCCCGAACGGCGCGGGCAAGACCACCACGATGCGCGCCATCTTGCGCATCGTGCGGCCCGATGCGGGCCGCATCACCTGGGAAGGGCAGCCGGTGGAGGCGCTGCCGTACACGGCGTTCGGCTACCTTCCTGAGGAACGGGGACTCTACCCCCGCATGCGCGTCCGGGACGAACTCGTCTTCTTCGGTGAACTGCACGGCATGCCGCGGCGCCGGCTCAAGGAGTCCCTGGAAACCTTCGTCGAACTTTTGCGCATGGGCGACATCATCGACCGCAAGGTCGAGGAACTCTCCAAGGGCAACGCCCAGAAGGTGCAGTTTGCCGCCGCCTGCCTCCACGAACCCCCCCTCGTCATCCTGGACGAGCCCTTCGCCGGGCTCGATCCGGTCAACGTCCGCCTCTTCAAGAAGGCGGTGGGGCATTTGCGGGAGCGCGGCACGACGATCCTGTTCTCCAGCCACCGCATGGAGCACGTCGAGGAGCTGTGCGACGGGCTTTGCCTCATCAACGCCGGCCGGGTGCTCGTGGAAGGCCGCGTGGACGAGGTGAAGCGTTCGACGGGGCGCCGGGTGCTGAGGCTGGCGTGGGAGCCCTCTGCGGACGGTGTTCCGGCCGAACAGTGGCGGTGGTTCGACAGGCTGCGAAGCGAGGGCCTGAGCGTCGCCGAACGCCCCAACAACGTCTGGCAGGTGAGCTGGAAAGACGACAGCGAGGGCAGCTACGGCCTCGCCGACCGGCTGGTGCAGGCAGCCGGCCAGATCGGCCGGCTGCGGCTGTTCGAGCTGACCTACCCGTCGCTCGAGGATGTCTACGTTGAGGTGGTCGGCACGCAGGCGCTGGACAGCGAGGAGGGGGCGGCGTGAAGGCGACGTGGGTCATCGCCCGGAGGGAGTTCAAGGCGCTCGTCGAGTCTCGGGCCTACCTCTTCGGGACGGTGGTGGGGCTGGTCGCCATTCTCGCGCTCTCGTTCCTGCCGGCGCTGCTGGCGGGGCTGGAGGCGCCCGAGGCCACTTCCGTGGCGGTCGTGGACGAAGCAGGCGGTGTGTTTGAGCAGCTTCAGGCCGTCGAGCAGCAGCTCCCCGCCTTCATGCGCCCCCTGATTGCGTGGGAAGCGGCGGGCGGGGCCAGCGGTAGCGGGACAGGTACGGAGATGAGCCCGTCCGGCGAGGACGGCCGCACGTACCTCATCATCCGGCGGGGCCCGGACGGGGAGTTGGAGTTCGTGCTGCGCGGGCAGGACGTGCGGGGCTCGGTGGTAAGAGGGCTGCAGCAGCTGGCAACGCCGGTGGCCGTAAGTGACCGCGCCAGGCGCTGGGGGATCGCCTCCGACGTTGCTGCGGCGCTGCAGGCCCCGGCCGTCGTGCGAGTCGAGGCAGGGGGTGCCGGGCCGGGTGCGGGAGAGGTACCGGGTGTGGCCACCGAGGCCGCGCCCGGGCAGTGGGGGGCCGCAGAAGCGCTCGCGTGGCTGCTCATGTTCATGCTGTACATGACCCTGATCCTGTACGGTTCGGTGGTCTCCAACGGCGTGGCCGCCGAGAAGGGGAGCCGGATCGTCGAGATGCTGCTGGTTGCGGCGAAGCCGGGTGAGCTCTTGCGCGGCAAGCTCTTGGGGATTGCCGGAGCGTCACTCGTCCAGTACGCAGTCTGGGGCGCGGCAGGAGCGCTGGCCTTCCTGATGCAGCGGGGCTTCATCCGGGAGTACCTCACGCGGCTTGTGGGCGTTCCTGTTGAACTCGGCGGCGTGCCGCTGTGGCTGGTGGGATATCTCACGCTCTTCTTCCTGTTGAGCTTCGTGAGCTTCGGAGCGCTGTTTGCGGCGCTCGCCTCCCTGGCGAGCCGCCCGGAGGAGGCGTCACAGACTGTCTGGCCGGCCGTGACCCTCATGGTGGCCGGATACATGGTGGCGATGATGGCCCTGGCAGGTCCGGCATCCCGGCTGGCCGTCATCGGGTCGATGCTGCCGTTCGTCGGCCCGATGGTGATCTACACCCGCATCGCCATGGCATCGGCGCCTGCCTGGCAGGTGGCCGGCAGCGTCGCCGTCTCGGTGGTGACGGCCTGGCTGACGTTGAGGCTTGCCGAGCGGGTTTACGGCGGTTCGCTCCTTCAGACCCGCCGTACCGGGTGGCTGGCTGCGATGCGCCAGGGGTGGGCCGGGCGATGAGCGGCGTCCTGGCCATCGCCCTCTACACGGCGGCGATGCTGCACGCAGGTGGCGCGGGCAGTGGTCTTCCGGAGATGGCGGCCTCCCTTGCGGCAACTACGCCTGTTGCCCGGGCCGATGCGTATTTGGCCGGCATGGCAGGAGGGCCGGCGGATGAGCCGGCCGGCACGAGTGCGAGGCGCGCCGAAGACCCGCTGCGCCGGCCGATGGAACTGGCCACGGCTCTGGGCTCCGGCGGGGGGCTTGCGGCCGTGGTGGGGGTGACCGCGCTGGTCGACCCCGGTGCAGCGCTCTCGGCGGCAGAGGCTGGCGTGGGCACAGGGCTCGTCACGCTGGCGCACAAAACCGTGCTGGGGCGGGCCCGTCCTCCGGCGGGGGCCGGCCCCTACACGATGACCGGGCCGCTTTCCCTCGAGGATCTGTACCAGTCCCTTCCCAGCGGCCACACCTCCGGGGCCACGGCCGTGTTCGGGGCGTTGGGTAGAGCCTTTCCTTCGGCGGCGCCTGCTCTCGAGGCGGTGGGCGTCCTCGTGGGGTTGAGCCGGGTCTACCTCGGGCTGCACTGGCCGAGTGACGTGGCGGCCGGAAGGGGCCTCGGCACCTGGTGGGCTGAGGCCGCCGCAGACAACCGGGGGGGCGCGCCGGTGCGATGAACCGGGGGGACGTTCCGCCCCCGAGCCGTCCGGTGCGCAGGCGGCCTACCCGCACCAGCGCGTTCGGCGTATCGGGCCGGATCAGCCACGACTCGACACCCTTCTATAACAGCCGGCTCTATCGTTCGCTGGCCACTCCGGCGGCGGGACCCGGGGGCGCCGGTCGAGCGGCGGCCAGCCCGGGGCAGGAAAACCCGGTTCCCGCCGAGGTCATCGATCGCGTCTTCTGTGCGGACAGCCGCCGCATGGCGGAGCTGCCCGACGCAAGCATCCACCTCATGGTGACCTCCCCGCCGTACAACGTGGGGAAGACCTATGATGCCGACCTGAGCCTGGACGAATACCAGGCGCTTTTGCGCGACGTCTTCGCCGAGACCTTCCGGGTACTCGTCCCGGGCGGGCGGGCGTGCGTCAACGTGGCCAACGTGGGCCGCAGGCCGTACATCCCCTTTCACCACTACGTCATCGAGGCCATGCTCGGCGTGGGCTTCATCATGCGGGGCGAGATCATCTGGAACAAGGCGGCGGCCTCGGGGAGTTCGACCGCCTGGGGAAGCTGGTGCTCGGCCACGAATCCCACGCTGCGCGACGTCCACGAGTACATCCTCGTCTTCAGCAAGGGGAGCCTCGCGCGGCCTGCGAACGGACGGCGCAGCACCATCAGCCGGGACGAGTTCCTGGAGCTTACCAAGAGCGTCTGGACCTTTCCCACCGAGTCCGCCCGCCGGGTGGGGCACCCCGCACCTTTTCCGGTCGAGCTGCCCCGCCGGCTGATCCAGCTGTACACCTTCGCCGGGGACGTGGTGCTCGACCCGTTTGCCGGAAGCGGAACCACCTGCGTGGCTGCGCTTCAGACGGGCCGGCACTTCGTGGCGTATGACATCGATCCTGCTTACGTGGCACTTGCCCGGCGGCGCATCGAGGCGGCCCGGACGTAAGGCGCCCTGCCGAGCCCGCCTTCCCGGCATAACGCCTCGTGAATAAGCCTTGCGGTATCCGGGGACGGTACGTCCGAACGATGGAAACCCTCAAGGGGAGACGCGCCGCCGTGGCCCACGATGCCCTGGACAAGGATACCATCCGCCAGATCATCGCCGAGGAGGTGCGCCGCCACCTGGCAGCTAAGGGCGGCGACCGGGGCCGGTCCGGTGTTTGGGTGATGCGGCCGGTCCCCCTGGTCCAGGGGATTGCGCCGGTGGAGCGGCAGGCCCCCTCGGTACCGGCCGGACAGTCCTCCGACGTGTTGATGACTCCGGCGGCCATGGGCATGGCGGGCCAGGAAAGCAAGCTGGCCGTGCCGGGGCAGGCCGTTGCGCAGCAGCCGCAAGGCCAACAGCAGGGCAACAGGCAGGCACAGCAGCAACAGCTCAACCGGATTGCCCACGTGCTTGCCAATACCCAGGTGCAGATCTCCCGAATCCTTGAGGGCAGCCTGCGAGACCTGCACGAACTGGTGATCAGGGCCGAGGTGACGGCGGAGAAGGTCCGGAGCATCCTCAGGCGGACCGAACCCACCCGGGAAGCTAACCGGCCCGGCGGCCCGTAGGCGTGAGGAGGTCCTGAGGTGCCCATGACCAAGGAGGAGAAGGAAGAGATCCGGGCGGTCGTCGCAAGCGAACTTCAGGACGTCCTGCGCCAGGAGATGGCGCAGTGGTGGGCGGAGTCGGTGCTCGCCCTGTCATCGGGCGGCCAGGCCAACCAGGCGGCGGGCGCGGCGGGGGCCGGTAGCCACAACCCGCAAAGCCACGGGGCGGGGCAAACAGGTTCAGGTACCCGGGGGGATGCGGTGGATATCGAGCATCTCGCCCGGATCGCGAGCTCTCTGGCGCGTACCCAGGAGATTACCACCCGGGACATGGAGTCGAGCATGAAGCGAATCCGCAGCATCCTCGACGAGCTGGACCAGATGGCCGAAAAGCTCGAGGGACGTCTAGCCGAGATAGAATGAAGGGGCCTGCCGACAGGGGGCGCATCTCGTCGCTCCAGGGCGGCCTTGTGATCGTTAGCGTCATTCTACCCTGGGCTGTCTTGTTTGTCCCCTTTCTCTCGACAGAGGTAGCGAAGCAGGATGCCTGGCTGTCGGCGATTCCCATGACGCTCTTTGGCCTTGGCATCTCCCTGCTGACGCTGGCACTGGGGCGGCGGTTTCCTGGAAAGACCCTGATCGGGATCATCTACACCGTCCTGGGCAAGCCCATCGGCTTCGTGGTGGGCGCTTCCTACGTCTGGTGGTTCGTCACCGTGGGGGCGCTCACGGCCCGGGGCTTTGCCGAGTTGATCAACACCATGATCCTGCCCCGGACCCCAATGATCGTCGTGTTGGGCAGCATCACTCTGGTAACGGCCACGGCGGTGAGGAGCGGCATCGAGGTGATGGTTCGCACCATGCAGGTGGTGACTCCCGCGTTCCTTGCCTTCTTGGGCGTTCTCGGCATATTGTCCCTGCGGGACGTAAATGCTCAAAACCTGCTGCCGGTGCTCGAGAACGGGGTACGCGCACCCTTACAGGGCGCGTACGTCGGGGCGGGCTTTTTTGGGGAGTCCATTGTCGGCCTCATGGTGGTGCTGCCGTTCCTCAACCGAAGGGAGCAGGCCCCTCAGGCGCTCATCGCACCCATCTGGTTTCTCGGGCTACTGGGTTTGACAAGCTCGCTCTGGTATATAAGCGTGCTGGGGCCCGAGGTGGCCGGGCGGCTTGCCTTCCCGGCCGCAGAAATCGCCCGGTTCATCAGCATCGCCGCGTTCCTGGAGCGACTGGAGGCCCTTGCCGTCGCCTTCTGGATGCTTGCTAACTTCGCAAAGCTCGGCGTCGGGTATTACGCGGCGGCCACGGCCCTGGGCGAACTCCTGGACCTGCCCGACTTCAGGCCGCTCACCTGGCCTGTTGGGCTCCTGATAGCCGAGTTCTCCGTACACCTGTTCAGCAACCAGACCGAGTTCTTTGATTTCATTCGCTTCTCGGCCACCCCTTACATGGCCCTGTTCGAGTTGCTCATCCCGCTCCTCTTGTGGGCCGCAGCGTCCGGTCGGAGAATCGGCGCAGCCAAGGAGCCGCGCTCCTCTATCTCAGGCCAAGCACCTTCTCGCCCAGCGGCCTGAATATCGCCTCGATGGCTTTCGCCGGGTTAGGAACCGGCAGTTGCAAAATCATGGCCACACCCAGTGCGACGGCCAACCCCATGAGCACCCAGAAGGCGATGAACTCGCGCCTTCCCCCGCCGTATCGCCGGATGCGGGGGAGTTCGTACCACACCAGGAGCCCGACCAACACGAGAAAGCCGGCGACCAGCACCCTTCGTTCCTCCCAATCCGATGCGGCCGGCCCTACCTGCCCTTCAGCATTCGCCTGAGATCGTCTGCCTTCAGGAGCTCTTGGTCCTTCATCCCGACCGGTCGAGCGGCCAGCCCCGTCCGCCGGATGGCCGCCCGGACGTCCACGTCCAGCTCGACTTCAGGGAATATCTCGTCCCAGCGTGCCTTGAGCTGCTTCCACCGCCGGGGGTCGGCACGCCGCACCGCCTCGCCGAAACCGAGGACGTCGGCCCGCAGTTCCTTCTGCACCTTCAAGGCGCTGAGGCGGATGCGTTGGGCAATGGATTCGGACAGTTCCTCCTCGAGCAGCTTCAGCACCTCGGGGTCGCCCGTATCGACGACCGCCGCGTTCTCATTGAGGTCCTGCTCCGAGGAGACCTTGACCTCCATGATGATGCGCTCGCCTTCGAAGCGGGGCCTCAACTGGCTCGAAACCCGCACCAGCTCGAAGCTCACGTACCGGCCGGGCCGTCCAAGCGTGACCGTGGTGACGGCCCTCCTCAGTTGGCTGCGCACCCATAAAACCCCCCGAGCATCCGCGTTGTCCAGATACCCGACGAGCCTGTCCCCTTTGAACACGGCAGCGCCGGTGATGGCGGGTTGAGGGGGGTCGCTGCGCACCAGGGGGTTTGCGCCACCCCCCGAGCCCTCAGACAGCCCCAGCATACCCGGCTCCGTTGCGCCGCTGCGCACGACCTGCACGCGAGCTGTGATGGGTTCCACTCCCTCGCTGGACAGCATGTTCGCAAGGTCCCGCACGTTGGTGATGACGCCGGTCCGCAGGGCCTCGATTTCCCGGATGGCTCTGGGCGTTACAAGGTCGATGGCTGGCATGGTGGCCAGCACGTCGGCGGCCTTCCCCTGGACCACCGAGACGACGGCCCGAAGCCTGGGCTGGCGATGCCGAGAGAAGAAGTCGACGATCTGGGTAACCCCCTCGTAGGCAAGGTCCTCGCCGATGAGGATGACCGCGTTGTGCGCCCAGAACAACCGGCGCTCGATTTTCTCCTGCATCAAGTCTATGGCCTCCATGACCGTCCGTCCCTGCGCCGCTCTCGTGGTGGTAGGGGGGAGTTGCGGTCCGCCGCCACCCGGCGAGCCGGGCGGTCGAATGCGGGAGGGGATGGCCAGGGCGACGGTGAGCTTGAGGGAGCGGGGCCCTGCCTTGTCCAGCGCCATCCCGGTGACGATGCCGAGGTCGTTCACCTCGACCCGGTCCCAACAGCCGGCCGTTGCCACGGCCAGAAGGCTCAGCTGGGCAATCAGCACGAACCGGAGAGGCTTCAATCTCCGTTTTCCTCCCACGGCTCCGGGCCCGGCTTCACGCGGCGCGGCTGCCGGCGAGGGTTGGGGTAACCGACCAGGCGCGGGCGAAAGCCGCGCAGCCAGATAGGCGGCCGGAGCGCCACGTCGATGAGATCCCCGGCGGTGAGTGGCGCAACGGGAGAGAGGTAGGGGATGCCGAAGCTGCGAAGCCCCGCGAGGTGAACGAGAATGGTCAGAAGGCCGATGATGACCCCGTACAGCCCCAGGGTTGCGGCCAGGAACATCAGCGGAAAGCGCAGCAGCCGGATGGCGATTCCGAAGTTGAACCGGGGAAACGTGAAAGACGCGATCCCCGTAAGCGCGACGATGATGAGGATCGGGGCGCTGACGATGCCGGCCTGCACTGCGGCCTGCCCGATGACGAGCGCTCCGACGATGGTGACAGCCTGGCCCACGGTTTTGGGCAGCCGGATCCCCGCCTCCCGGAGTGCTTCAAAAGAAACCTCCATGAGGAGGGCCTCCACGATGGACGGGAACGGGATCCCCTCCCGCGTGGCCGCCACCGTGAGGAGCAGTGCGGTGGGCAGCATCTCCTGGTGGAAGGTGGTGATGGCGATATACATGGCCGGGAGCATCAGGGCGATCAGGGCAAACAGGTACCGTAGGACGCGAAGCGCCGTGGCGATGAAATACCGCTCGTAGTAGTCTTCGCTCGCCTGCAACAGCGCCCACAGCGTGATGGGCACCACCAGGGCGAAAGAAGCCCCTTCGGCCAGGATGGCCACCCGGCCCTCCAGCAGGTTAGCAGCCACGATGTCGGGCCGCTCGGTGGCCAGCACCTGGGGGAACGGGGAGTACGGGTCGTCCTCGATGAGCTCTTCGATGTACGCGGTGTCCAGGATGGCGTCGATCTTGATGCGGGAGACCCGGCGCTTCACCTCCTGGATGAGGACGTCGGGCGCCACCCCCCGGATGTAGGCGATGGCGATGTCGGTACGGGAAAGATGGCCGACCCGTAGGACGTCCAGCTTGAACTGAGGCGTGCGGATGCGGCGGCGCAGAAGGCCCATGTTGGTCCGGAGGCTCTCGACAAGCCCCTCGCGAGGTCCCCGGATGACGGATTCGGTCTCCGGCTCGTCGACGCTCCGGTGTTCGAAAGCGGTGACCCGGAGGAGCAGGGTTGAACTCTCGCCATCGAGCAGCAAAGCCGCGTCGCCGCGCAGGACGCCGTCGGCAAGTTCCCATATCGTCGTGGCCGCCCGCACCTCAGAGAGTGCGACCACGTGCTGCTCCAGAAACGCCCGAACCGCGTCGGCGGTGGGGGGCCGACCCCGTGTGGGGAACGCGTCATACAGCAGCGGTTTGAGCACCGAGCCGTCGAGCCGGGCGCCGTCGACCAGGCCGTCGAAGTAGACGAGGGCCGCCTCTCTCCCCCCGGCAATCCGGAAGGTACGAACCACCCAGTCCGAGCATTGCTCGAACAGGTGCTTCAGCGCCTGCAGGTTGAGGGACAGGGTGTCGCTGAGCGGGAGCTCCTCCAGGCTCTCGGTGGCCGTCAGGAGCACCTGGAGCCTCTGCGCCCGGTCTTTGATGGATCCGAGCTCTTCGATGCGCTGCTCGTAGCGGGCAAGGACCCGGGCTGCCTCGGCCGAGAGGGCCTTCAGGCGAAGGCCTGCAGCTTTGCCCTCGAAGTCCCCGTTTGAGACGGCTGGTTCTTCGCCCCTGTTGGGTCCAGACATCAGCGCACCGCGTCTCCGAGTCGGCTAGACATTGGCAGGAGTAATCTTTCCCGGGGAACCGGTGTCAAGATGCGGGCTAGCGCCGCGCCCGCAGGTATTGCCGGGGCCAGGGCGGCTCGTCGCCCAAGGCGGTGGCGGCCTGCAGCGGCCAGTAGGGGTTGCGCAGGAGTTCCCTGCCCAGGACCACCAGGTCGGCGTCGCCCCGCTGCAGAGCCGATTCGGCGTGCTCGGGCGTGGTGATGAGCCCGAGGGCGGTGGTGGCAATGCCGGCCTCGTGGCGGATGCGGCGGGCGTTTTCGAGCTGGTAGCCGGGGGACGCCGGCGCCTGGGCCCCGCTCATCCCGCCCGAGGAGCAGTCGATGACGTCGACCCCCACCTCTTTGAGAGCGCGGGCCACGGCGATGGCCTGCTCCACGTCGAAGCCCTCGGCTACCCAGTCGGTCGTGGAGAGCCGCACGAACAGCGGCCGGCTGGCGGGCCACGCCTTGCGAACGGCCGACACCACGTCCACGACGAACCGCATGCGGTTGGCAAGCGTTCCGCCGTACTCATCGGTTCGGCGGTTGGTGAGCGGGGAGAGGAACTCGTGCAGCAGATACCCGTGGGCCGCGTGGACCTCGACGACGTCGAAGCCGAGTTGTGCCGCCCAGGTGGCCGCCCGCACGAACGCCTGGCGCACCTTCGCCAGTTCCGCGGCGTCGAGGGCTTGAGGTGTGACCCAGCCGTCGCTGAACGGTAGAGCGCTGGGCCCCACCGGGTGCTGGGGGCCTCGACCCTTGGCGGCCGAGAACGCCTTGGCCCCGGCGTGGGCGATCTGGATGCCCGCGGCCGCCCCCTGGCTGTGGATGAACTGCACGATGCGGCTCAGGCCGGGAAGCTGAGACGGGTCGTAGAGGCCGAGATCCTGCGGGCTGATGCGGCCGCGGGGTTCGACGGCGGTGGCCTCGAGCAGGATGAGCCCGGCGCCGCCGGTGGCGCGGCTTCCGTAGTGCACCAGGTGCCAGTCCGTTGCGCAGCCGTCCTCCTGCGCCGAGTACTGGCACATGGGCGACATGACGATGCGGTTGCGGAGTTCGACGTCGCGAAGGCGCACCGGAGAAAACAGCAGCGACACTTCCACCACTCCCTGAACTTACAGCGTAGGGGAAGGTCGCCACCGGCGCAAGCAGCCCGGGCCGTACGGACCAGAGCCGTACGGCCCGGCCGGCGCTCAGCGGAGCAGGGAGGCCACCAGAGCGCCCACGACGCCGAGCACTGCCACGGCCGCAAAAAGCCCTCGTGCCAGGCGTTGACGGGCCGCCTGCCGGATCTCCGGGTGGTCGCCTCGCGTCACCACCGGGATGCCCGCGAGGAACTCCCGGGCGGACTGGGGCTGGACGTATTGCGCCTTGACGGCGTCCCGGGGCGAGAAGTCGGGGCAGGAGCGAGCGTTGGGACGTTCGGGACGGCGGCAGGCGTCGCCGTAGTCGTACTTGCAGTCATCGCAAAGATAGGGCGGCACGGTGTCACGCTCCCCCTATCGGGTACAGGCGAAAACTATTGCCCCCATAGTGTACCCGGTCGTCCTCTCGTATTACCATTCGGGAAGGAATGTACGCTTACGGCAATCAATGGTGACGGCGGTGGGGGGAAGCTTCGTGGCAAGGCACTTCCTCGGGATGGCGAAGGTGTTCGCAGCAGGAGGCCTGTCCGTGCTGTGGCTGCTGGCGGCCCCCGTCGCGGCGGAGGCGTCGGGGGCGTGGCTCGTGATGGTGCGCCCGGATACGGCGTTTCCGGGCGGGATCGAGCTGAAGTGGGAGGCCGGCGGCCGCTGGTGGGGGGCCGGGCTCGAGCTGGATGCCGGAGCGGCGCGCCCGCAGTCGCTGTGGTTGGAGCGGCAGTGGGGGCTCGGCCCGGATAC
>JBFMCJ010000064.1 GCA_040754675.1 Bacillota bacterium | reverse complement strand
CTTCCACGCCCACTTCGTTACAGCGCTGAGCGATTGGCTGCGTCGGGGCCTCGGGCCTTCTTACGTGGCGCTGGTGGAAGAGAGGGTTTATGTGGCGTGGGAGGGCACGCCCGTCTCATCCAGCTTGTACCGGCCTGATATCTCGGTGGCCGCGGTCTCCCCACGCACCAGTGAGCCTTCGGCTGCCGCTGGCGGTACGGCCGTGGCCACCAGGCCTATCATCGTTCCCGTCGCGGTGCGTGACGAGGTCCGAGAACGCTTTGTCTCCATCCGAACGGCGCAGGGCGAGCTGGTTTGTGCCATCGAATTGCTTTCACCCAACAACAAACGTCCGGGACACGAGGGTCGGCATTCCTATCTGGCCAAGCGCCAGGAGCTTCTCTCCTGTGGTATCCACTTGGTGGAGATCGACCTGCTTCTCCAAGGCGAACGCATGCCGCTGGCCCGGTCCTGGCCGGCTTGCGATCGGGCGGTGCTGGTTGTACGAAGGCACCGCCCCCACGCAGGAGAACTGTATCCGCTTGGCGTGGACGATCCGCTGCCAACCATTGCCCTTCCGCTGCGGGAACCAGACCCGGATTACCTTCTCGATTTGCAGGGCGTCTTCGAGGAGATGTGGGAGCGCTCCAATTACAGCGCCCTCATGACGCGGCTGCGGTAGGGCGCCTTAGGGCCATCACTTGAACCCCGTCAGGGCGAAGCCCCGGATGTAGTGGCGCTGCATGGCCAGGAAGATGATGATGGTCGGGACGATGGCCAGCGCCGTGGCCGCCTGCAGCTTGCCCGCGTTCAGCGCCGTGCTGTAGGCGGCGCCCATCATGCGAATGCCCACCGGAACCGTCATCAGGTCGGGCGCCGACGTGGTCACGATGAGCGGCCACAGGAAGTAGTTCCACTGGCCGATGAACGTGAAGATGGCGATGGTGGCCAGCGCCGGCCGGGTCAGGGGCAGCATGATGCGGGCCCAGATGGAGAGTTCCGAGGCGCCGTCGATGCGGGCGGCGTCCACCAGTTCGTCGGGCACCGACATCATGAACTGGCGCATCAGGAAGATGCCCCATGCGCTCACGGCGAACGGCAGGATGAGGGAGAGGTGCGACTGGAGCGCGCCCACCCCGCCAAGTCCGAACAGGTCGTTGCCGCCCACGAGCGGCAAGCGCTTCAGGATGTAGTAAACGGGCACGAGGAACAGGAAGGTCGGGAACATCATGGTGGACAGGAAGAACGCGAAAATCGCGTCCCTTCCGAAAAAGTGCAGCTTCGTCAGGGCGTAGCCCGCAAGCGAACTCGTGAGCAGCACGAGCAACGTCACCGAGGTCGAGACGATGATGCTGTTTTTGAAGTAAAGCCCGAGCGGCACCCTGGGGTCCTTGAGCACTTCGACGTAGTGATGCCACTGCGGCACCTCGGGCCACCAGACCGGCGGCACCCGAATGCTCTCCTGGTAGGTCATCAGCGACGAGCTGAACATCCAGAAGAACGGCAGGAACATCGCGGCGGCCACGGCCAGCGTCACGACAAACCGCACAGCGCCTGCCACGGCCCCGCCGACGCGCCTTTTCGACCGGGCTGCCCGCCGCGCCCGGGTGACCTGAGCTCTGCCGACCCCGGTCGCAATACGGCCCTCACTCATACGCCTCAAGCCCACCTCGCCGCAGAACTCGCAGGAGCACGAGCGTGATCACGAAGATGATCACGAACAGGATCAAAGCCCCGGCCGTAGCCCTTCCCGCCCTCAGGTTGCGGAACGCCGTCATGTACAGGTAAAGCGCGACCACCATCACGGCCCGCGCGGGCGTCGTCCCCGACTCCGTGCCACCGATGGCCATGGAGTAGACCAGGTCGAACACCTGCCACGCCCCGATGAGCCCGGTGACCGACAAGAACAGTACGGTGGGGCGCAGCATGGGCAGCGTCACGTACCAGAACTCGTGCCACGGGCTGGCCCCGTCGATCCTGGCGGCGTCGTAGTACTGGGCCGGCACGTTGCGCAGCCCGGCGATGAAAACGATAACGGTCGCGCCCACGCCTGCCCAGATGGCGGTGATCATGATGGACGGCAGGGCCAGCTCCGCGCTCGACAGCCACTGCTGGGGAGGCAGGCCCACCAGGCGCAGCAGTTCGTTGAGGTAGCCCCCGGAGGGGTGGTAAATGCCGCTCCAGATCCGCCCTACCGCGATGGCCGGCGTCACCACGGGCGCAAAGATCAGGAACCGCCACAGCGCGCTGGCGCGCAACTGGTTGATGAGAAGAGCAATCCCCAAAGCCACCGCCATGCCGACGAAGACCGTGCCCAGGGCGTAGATGACGGTGTTTTTCAGCGACGCCGCGAACATCTCGTCGGCGGTGAGCAGGTAGACGTAATGGGAAAAGCCCACCCGCCGGGCCCGCTCCAGGGGCCCGAGCATGTTCCAGTTGGTGAACGAGATGTAGACGGACATGGCCACGGGGATGACCAGGAAGATGGCGTAGAAGATCAGCGCCGGCGCCAGGAACAGGTACCCGGTGACGGTCTGCCTTGCCTGCTTGCTTACCAGCGCCATTCTAAAGCACGCCTCCGATCGGCAAAGTAGCGCCGGCCCGCCCTACCTGGCTTCCGGCCCGGTCGGGGAACGGGGCCGGCACCGGCGGCCTGCGCCGCGCCGGCCCCACCCTCTTCTAAGCCAGCCCCTCACCCGTAGAACTCCTTGAGGATCTGGTTGATCTGGCGAGCCGCATCGTCCAGCGCCTGCTGGGGCGACTTGCGGCCGTGCCAGGCCTCCACGATCTCGTGCCACAGCACGCTCTTGATCTCGGCGCCCTGCAGCACGTTGGGTTCGTGGCGGGCATGGGCCAGCTCCTGGACGAAGACCTTGGTGTACAGGTCGTTCAACTGCTCGGGGTGCCCGCTCAGGTCACCCTTGCGCGGCGGGATGCTGCCGATGTTCTCGGCCTGGTAGGTGCCCATCCGGGTCGTGCCGTCGGGCAGCGGCTGGGCCGTGAACCACCGGACGAAGTCCCAAGCCTCCTTCTTCACCTTGCTCTGGGCGTTGACGGACATCCACCACGAGTAGGCGGCGTTGACCGACCGGCCGTTGATGGCCGGCACCGGCGCCACGCC
Organism: Bacillota bacterium; assembly: GCA_040754675.1. NCBI lineage: Bacteria > Bacillati > Bacillota > Bacillota bacterium. The sequence goes on along the minus strand of JBFMCJ010000064.1, from coordinate 9,510 downwards.
GACCGTCGCCTCGTAATCCGCCCCGAAGGCCTGCTTGAGCGACGACTCGTACCACGAGGCCATGATCATCATGGAGACGCGGCCCTGCGGGAACTCCCAGACGCTCGCCGATACGTCCGTGGCGCCCTTCTTGAAAAGCGCCAGCTCCGCCTCGAGCGCCTTCACGCCCTCCGGGCTGTTGAAAGCGGCCCTCTTGAAGTCGGGGGCCAGGTACTCGCCGCCCAGGCTCCACAGCAGGCCCAGGTACGGGTGCACGACCGCCGACTCCCAGCCGGCCAGGAACGCAAAGCCGTAGCGTTCAACGGTGCCGTCCTTCTTGCGCCTGGTCAGCTTCGCGCCCATGTCGACCAGTTCGTCCCAGGTCTTGGGCGGCCCGGAGAAGCCGGCCTCCTGCAGGTGCTTCTTGTTGTAAACCAGGGCGTAGTTGCCGACCTCGAACGGGATGCCCCAGATGCCGCCGTCCACGCCCGCACCCTCCACGGCCACGGGGATGAAGTTGTTCTTGACGTCGCTCGCCAGGTCGCCAGGCACCCTGTCCAGCACGCCGTCATTGACGAGCTGCGGGCCCCACGTGTTGAGAACGCTGATGATGTCCGGTCCCGTGCCGGCCGCCTGGGCGACCATCAGCTTGTTGAGATACTCCTCCATCGGGACGGTCTGCAGGACGATCTCCACGTCCGGGTGGCTCTTCTGGTACTCCTCCACCCACTGCTTGAGGCCACGGGTCACCAGCTTGTCGCCCTTGTAAATGCCCTCAATCTGAAAGTCGCTCCAGTGAACCTGCCAGACCACGCGCTTTTTCGCGGCCAGCGCGCCGCCCCCGATCAGGCCCACCGAAAGCGCCACGACGAGCAGCACGACGCCAAAGCGAACCCACGTGCCCGGGATTGCCCTGCGCCTTTGCAGCATCCTCGGTTCAACCTCCCTTTCAAGATGGGCCGCTTGCTGGACCCGCCCTACGACTTCAACGCCCGAACCCACGCCTCGAACTCCTCGAACACCTTTTCGTTGTGGCCGGCTTCCACCTCCCGGACGTTGGGCGAGACGAAGACCCGCTTCTTGACGCCCAGTGCCGCAAGGCGGGCCGCCGTCTCCGCCACGAGAGCCTGTGCGATGGCCACGAAAGCCACCGTGGACGCGGCCGCCACGGGATGAGGCCACCCGTCGATCTTCACCTGGGCGTCCTCGGGCGGCGTGCAGTTGTCGATGACGACGTCCGCGACATCCGCCAGCTTCTTGCCGGTGGAGTGGGAGGCCGGGCGGGTGCGGGCATTGGCAACGGACGTTACGGCTACCACGGACGCACCCGCCTGCCTGGCGTGGAGGGCCATTTCGACGGGAGCGGCGTTGAGGCCGCCGTGCGAGAAGACCAGCACCACGTCCTCCCCCGTCAGCGGGTGGCTCTTGAGGAAGGACGCAAGGTAGCCCTCCCGGCGCTCGAGCCACAGAAGCTCCCGCGCCCCGCCCGGGCCAACAGGGAAGAACCACATCAGGCGCGGGTCGGCCAGCGGGTAGAACCCCACATAGCCCCCGTAGCGCGGGAAGATGTCCAGCACCGGGAGCACCGAGTGGCCGCTCCCGAAGACGAAGACGGCCCGGCCTGCCTTGATGGCGTGGGCCATCCGGTCGGCGGCCTTCTCGATGGCGCCCGCCTGGGTATCTCGAATACGAGCCAGGATCTGTTCCACCGACTCCAGGTACGATTGCGATGCTTGGCCCATGGCTGTTACGACTGCAGCTCTCCTTTCGTGTCGCGGGGCGCTTCAGGCGCCCTTGACCAATTCCACAGCGGAGCGCCCTGCACCCAAGAGCCCGGCGTCGTCTCCGAGCCCTGCCGGCGCCACGCGGGCGGCGCGGGCCGACCACGGCTGCGCGTGGCGGCGGATCATGGCCTCCAGCCTGTCCGCATACCCGGCAAAGCGCAGGCCCACGCTCCCGCCCAGGAGCACCAATTGCGGGTTGAGCAGGGAGACCACGTTGACCAGCGCCCAGCCGAGGTGCTCGAGGGCGCCTTCCACGATGGCGCGGCAGGCCGGGTCACCGGCGGAGGCCCGGTCGAAGAGGTCTCGGGGCGCAAGTGCCTGCCCGAGCTGGCGCGCTGCCGCCTGCTGCAGGGCCGGCCCGGCGATGAGCGATTCCAGGAACCCCTTCTGGCACGCGCTCTGCGCGTCCCACCCGCGCGGAGCCGGGACGGACATCCAGCCGCCCGCACCCGCCAGGTTGGTGAAGCCCCGCACCAGCTGCCCCCCGGAGATGAATCCGCCGCCGACCCCGGTCCCCACGATGACGAAGGCCAACTCGGCGACGCCGCGCCCGGTTCCGGCCCAGTGCTCGCCGAGGACTGCGGCGTGGCCGTCGTACTCCAGAGCGACCGGCAGCCCCAGGGCGGCGCTCAGCTCACCCCCAAGCGGCACTCCGTTCCAGCCGGGGAGGTTGGGCGCCCACTCGACGCGGCCGGCGGTCCGGTCGATGACGGCCGGGAGGCTGACGCCGAGCGCCAGAGGCTCGCCGCTCAGGCGGCGCACCAGGCCGGCGACCTGGGCCGTGAGAGACGGGCCGTCGTTCGCTCTCTCCACCGGTTCCGCCAGCCTTCGGAGGATGGTGCCGCCGCCTTCGATCAGCGCGGCACGCACCTGAGTCCCCCCGATGTCCACGGCGGCCACCGTTGCCATCACGCTGCCTCCCTCGCCTCCGCAGACTCAAGCTGATGGTGCCGGCGTGACAGGCGTCAGGCCGGTCGGATGAGCGCCACGACGATCTCGTGCGGGCCGAGCGGGCGCTCCACGCGCAGCCGCCCGTCTCCGTGCAGTGCGGCCTGCTGGCGCCGCTCGGAAGCCGTCAACTCCACGAGTTCGAAGCGCTGCCCGGGCAGCTTGGGGTTCACGGCAAGCCGCGGGGCGAGGTGTTCGGCCGTGTGGTTGAACACGAACAGAAGCCCGAACGGCCCGTCCTCCCGCGTCTCGCCCGAAAGGAGCCGCGCCTCGACCTGGCCGGGGCTCACCCCTTCGACCAGGACGGGCCTCTCGACGCCCGCTGCCGCCGCGAAGCCCGCCAGGAAGCGCCCCGTGGCCGGATCCCGGTGCACGTGATACCCGAAGCTGACCCAGCTCCCCATGAGCACGGCGCGGCCAGGTCCGGCCTCGCGAACGGTCACGGCCGCCTCCCCGCCGGCAAAGCGGCCGATGACCCTGGCCGTGCCCGCCTCCAGCGCCTGCTGGTAGTAGGCGCCCTTGACCCGTCCGCCCTCGAAGGCCAGCAGCTCCGCCTCCGGGGCGACCTCAATCTCCACGGGCTCCCCGTCGCGGCGCCGGGCAGCCCACGCCTCCTGCGCCCCAAACAGCTCCCGCAGGCCCGACCCGGGAACGGCCTGATCGACGACGCCTTCCTCGTTGTTCCAGCCGGTGCGGGCCTCGGCCACCACCGTGCCGCCGCGCTTCACGAACTCGGCAAGGCCGGCGGCCACGTCGCGGCGCACCATGATAGAGAACGGCATGTAAATCACCTTGTAGCGGGCCACGTCGATGGGATCCGGCCCGGGCAGGATGCCCTGGGCCGGAGGCAGCGCCGGGGCCGCCCCCGCACCCGCGGCTCCCCGGCCCCCGCCCCGCTGCGGCCCCGCCAGCGCGGCGATCTGGTCTGGGTGCACGAAGTCCACGGGGAAGTTGCGTTCAAACAGGGCCCGGTAGGCGCCGAGCAGCGCGCGGGAGGGGACGTACGGCGACTTCTCCCGCATGCAGCCCCAGAGAATGTTGGCGTCGTTGTTCCAGACGATGGCGGCCTCCGCCTGGGGCACCTGGGCAGCGGCGAAGATCCCCGAGTGGCGGTCGACGACCCGCGCCACCTCGCCCGCCGCCCTTGACCGGTCGGTCGGCGACCCGTCCGGGTGCGTCAGCCCGAAGCCGGCCGACTCATACCCACGGCTCATGGGCCGCCAGGCGTAGAAGCACAACCCCTTGGCGCCGTGACTGATGGGGCCCCAGGTCCAGGCGCGGATGTCGGCGGCCGTGACGGGTTCGGCGAAGGTGCCCACGTAGCCGTGGCCGCCCTGCAGCTCTCCGAGCCAGAACGGCTTGCCGATGCTGGCGCACGCCGAGCGGGTGCTGTCCAGGTAGGCGCCCCGCACCGCAGGGTCGGCGGTCTCCTTCGCCCCCACGTGTTTCGGGTAAAACGAGGTGCCCCACACGTCCACGACCCGGGTGACCTGCCAGTCATCCGGCTCGCCCTGTTCCAGCAGCGGCACGGTCATCACCGCGGGCACGGCAGAGTGGCTGGTGACCGGGTGTACTGGATCCACCGCCTTGACCGTGCGGGCGCGCCACGCCAGGTCCTGGGTGATCTTCTCGATGGTGAAGTTTTGCCAGTCGATGAAGTCGGTGTACGTCATGAGCGAGATGAACCGGGGCGGCTCAACGGTGTCCCAGCTTGTGAAACGCCGGTACCACGCCCGGTTGAGCCGGTTGAGGTCGCCGTACCGGCCCTTGAGCCAGCGGCGGAACCGCTGCTTGGAGTGATGGCAGTAGCAGAACAGCGCGGGCTGCGGCAGGTAATCGAAGTACGCCCACTGAACGATGTGGGGCTCGCTCCACAGGTCATAGGCGAAGAACGCCGGGTGCCGCCGCACCCGCTCCGCCACGGCCTGCATGAACCGCTCGGCGGCCTGCCGGACGCCCGGGTGGTCGTAGCAATAGCCGGGCGACCCCTGCGAGTCGATGGCCTGGCCGCCCTGGGAGACGTAGCGGCTGTCAGGGTACTGCAGCAGGATCCAGTCGGGGGCCGAGTCCAGGTAGATCTGCAGGATGAGCTTGAGGCCCAGCTCCTGGGCGTGCCTCAGGATGCGGTCCAGCGCTTCGAAATCGTAGCGGCCGGGCTCGGGCTCCCCTGAAGCCCAGTCGATCCAGGCCCGCACCGTGTTGAGCCCGGACTCTTTGAGGTTGGCCAGATCCCGGCGAACGATGGCGTCTGCATCGGCACCCAGCGGCTCCACCATGGTGGCGCGGGAAGGCCCGGCCGTATACCAGGCGGCGATGGGCAAGAACCGGTCCGGCTGAGCCGAGGACGCTGTAATGGCGGGCACCTACCCTTCCGGCTCCAGGCCCTCCAGCATCCGGCAGGAACGCCGGCGGCCCGGAATAAATAACACATTGATGTATCAATGGCACCTTTCGACCTGGCGAGCCGGGCTCCTGCCGCGCCAGGAAAAAAGCCGGCGGAAGCGGAACCAAAGGATGGAGGGCGTCAGCCCGTGCGACACAGCACGCGCACAACAGGGCACGAAGGCCGATATGCGGGGCACAGGGTCACGCAAGGGACGGCCCGCCACCCGGCGGGGCCTGATGGCGCGCTGATCGGGGGCGACCGCCGCATCCCGCTCTACCACCGGCTCCACGACCAGCTCCGGGACGACATCGAGTCCGGGGTGCTGAAGCCGGGGGACCGGATCCCGACCGAGTTGGAGCTGAGCGCCCGCTTCGGCGTGAGCCGCACCACGGTCAAGCAGGCCATCCAGCAACTGGTGCACGCCGGCCTGGTCTACCGCGTACAGGGCAAGGGCACCTTCGTGAGCCAGCCTCGCATTCCGCGGCGGCTGGAGGGGCTCATCAGCTTCCATGAGGAGATGCGCCAGCGGGGCTACACGCCAGCCACCGAACTGCTGGAGGCGGCCATCGTGTCCGCCGCCCGCCACGTGGCCAAAGCCTTGGGCGTCGAAGCCGGCAGCCCGGTGCTGCGCCTGGTGCGCCGCCGCCTGGCCGACGGCTCTCCCATTGCCCTCCAGACCCACTACCTTCCCGGCGAAATGGCCGGCCTGGCCGAGGATGCCCGGGTCGCGACGGGGTCGCTCTACGAAGCGATGGAGCAGCGATTCGGACAACGGCCGGCCGCGGGACGGGAGGAGTACACGGCGGTGGTGGTCTCAGGCGAGGATGCCCGGCGGCTCGGGGTGGCGGACGGGAGCCCGGCCCTGGCGGTGCGCCGCTACGCGAGCCTGCCGGGCGGGCGGCCGGTGGAATACACGGAGTCGCTGCTTCGGGCCGACCGCTACACGCTTCACGTGGAACTCGCAGGTAGAGCGTGATGCCGCAGGCGCCCCCGAAGGTGCCGCGGAAGCGGTATGATCTCAGGGCGCCAGGACTCAGGAGGTGCGTGGAAGCATGCGTACGCCCCGGTTGGCTCGAGCTTATGCGGCGCTGCTGCTGGGAGCGGCGTGGCTCGGGGGAGCGCTGACGGGCGACGCTCGGGCTGCGGGTGCCGGCGCGACGCCTGTTCCGCCCGAACCCCGGCAAGGTGGCCGGTTGGTGCGGGTGCTGCCCGCGAACCCCGATACGCTGGATCCTGCCCGAGCGGTGGCATCCGAGACCGACCGCATCCTCAACAACGTCTACGAGGGCCTGCTGGCCGCCGACAGTCACGGACGTATCGTGCCGCGCCTCGCGCAAAGCTACACGATCTCCCCGGACGGGCTCACCTACACGTTCCGCCTCCGGCGAGGCGTGCGGTTCCACAACGGGCGGGAGATGACGGCGGGCGACGTCAAGTTTAGCTTCGAGCGCCTGATGGCGCCCGAGACCCAGTACAGCCGCATCTCGGACTGGAAGCCCGTGCAGTCCGTAGAAGCCCCTGATCCGCACACGGTCGTCATCCGGCTGAAGGCCCCCTACGCGCCCTTCCTGGCCGCGGTGGCTGACCCCCGCGCCTCCGTGGTGCCGCAGGAGGCCGTGCCAACCCTCGCCACGCGGCCTGTGGGGACGGGCCCCTTCCGCTTCGTGGAATGGGTGCAGGAAAGCCACGTGCGGCTGCGCCGGTTTGAGGGGTACTGGGATGCCCCAAGGCCCTACCTGGACGAGGTTGTCTTCGGGTTCATCCCGGACCCGGCCGCGGCCGTGGCGGCGTTCCTGGCGGGGGACGTGGACGTGGTGGGAGTGGAGCCCCAGCAGTTGCCCCTCCTGCAGGCGCCGGGAGCGCGCCCCGCACGCATCGTGAACGCCCCCACCAACCTGGTGCAGGTGCTGGCGCTCAACCAGGCGCGCCGACCCTGGGACGACCTGCGGGTGCGGCAGGCCGTGGCGCACGCGATTGACCGGGACCAGCTCATCCAGGCCGTGGCCGAAGGGCGGGCCACGCCGCTTTACAGCGGGCTCACGCCCGAGAACGGCTACTACGCGCCGCTGTCCAACCCGTACCCGCACGACGTGGACAAGGCGCGCCGGCTCCTGGGCGAAGCCGGCTACCCGAACGGCTTTCAGGCGACCCTGGTGGTGCCGTCCGTTTACGAGTTCCACGTGCTGACGGCTCAGGTGCTGCAGCAGCAGCTTGCGCGGGCGGGCGTGAGGCTTCAGATTCAACTGGTGGATTGGGCCCGGTGGCTCTCCGAGGTTTATGCCGGCGAGAACTACGATGCCACCATCATCGGCTTCACCGGCAAGATCGACCCCCACACGGAACTGATCCGCTACCACACCCGTTACGGCCGCAACTTCGTCAACTTCAGCGACCCGGAGTACGACCGCCTCATCGATGAGGCAGAGCGGGCGGTGGGGTTGGAGCAGCGGCAGACCCTGTACGCCCGGGCGCAGCAGATCCTGGCCGAGAAGCTGGCGGCCATCTACCTGATGGACCCGCAGACCCTCCTGGCCCTGAGCACCGACGTCTACGGCTGGGAGATCTACCCCAACTACGTCGATGATCTCCGCACGGTCTTCCGCACGGCTCCTCGCTGAAGCCCCCCGGCCGTGGGCCTATGTGGCCCGGCGCGCGGCCGGCGCCACGCTCACGGTGCTGCTGGCGTCGTCGGCGGCGTTCCTGATGGTACAGGGCGTGCCGGGTGACGCCGCGCTGATGATGGCAGGGACGGACGCTCCGCCGGAGGTGGTCGAGGGCCTCCGCAAGGAACTGGGTCTGGATGCGCCCGTGCCGGCACGGCTGGCCGCCTGGTTGGGGCGGGCGCTGACGGGCGACCTGGGCGTCTCGGTGCGCTACCACCGGCCGGTGGGCGAACTGCTGTGGCAGCACTTTCGCGTCAACCTTATCTTGGTGGCCCTGGCCGTCCCGCTGGCGGCGGCGCTCGCGCTCGGGATGGGCGCGCTGGCCGCCGTGGGGGCATCCGGCGCCGCAGGGTGGGGGGCCGGGGGCCGGCTGTTGAAGTGGGAGGATCGGGCACTTTCGTGGGTGATGCAGCTGGGGCTTTCGGTGCCGTCCTTCTGGCTTGCCATGATCCTCATCTGGGTGGCGGCGGTCCGGTTGCACGCCTTTCCGGCGGTGGCACCGGTCGGAAGCGGGGGGTTGCCCGGGTGGCGGGGGTTCGTGCTTCCCGCCCTGGCGCTGGCGCTCCCGGCGGGGTGTGCGGTGGGGCTGGTGGTGAGGGCCGCGCTCGCGCAGGCGCTGGAGGAGCCATACGTCCAGGCCGCGCGGGGAAAAGGGGCGGGGCTTGCCCGGGTGGTATGGCGGCACGCGCTTGTGGGAGCGCTCAACCCGGTTGCCAGCAGCCTGGGGCTTTTGGTGGCGGAGCTGCTGACAGGTAGCCTGATAGTGGAGACGGTCTTCGGGTTGCCGGGCGTGGGCCGGATCATGCTGGCGGGCGTCGAGTTCCGGGATCTGGCGCTGGTGAGCGGCGGCGCGGCTTTTGCGGCGGTGGTGGTGTCGTTCTCGTCGGCTGTAGTGGATGCGCTGTACGGCCTGCTCGATCCGCGGGTGCAGTACCGGTGAGCGCACCTGCGAAGAGGGGACTCGAAGGCCAGCCCGTGGGGCTTGAGGTGCCAGCCGTGGCAGGGACCACGCGGGCGGCAGCGCCAGCGCGCCGTCCTGCGGCGGCGAGCGTCGCCGGGCCCCCGAGGGAGACGAGCCGCCGGCGTATCCCCTCCTCCGTGGCGGTGGCGCTGGCCGTGCTGGTGGCCCTGGCGGTAGCCGGGTCGTGGCCTGGCATCGACCCGTACTCGATGGACCTGGGCGAACGCCTGGCGGGGCCCTCAAAAGCCCACTGGCTCGGAACGGACCGGTTCGGGCGGGACCTGCTGGCACGCAGCCTGGCAGCCGCACGCCACTCGCTTCTCATTGCCTGCGGCGCGGCCGCGGCGGCAGGGCTTGCCGGGACGGCCCTGGGACTGTCGGCAGCGAGAGGCGGGCTGCTCGAAGAGGGCCTGGCCCGGGCCGTGGACGCGCTCGTGGCCCTGCCCTCGGTCTTGCTCGCCATGCTCCTGGCGGTGGTGCTCGGCCCCGGCGACCTCACCGTGGGGGCTGCCATCACTCTGGCCCTGGTACCGGGCTACTTCCGGGTGAGCCGGGGGCTGGCGGTGGCGCTACGGGAGGCGCCTTACGTGGAAGCGGCTCAAGCCCTGGGCGCCACCTGGGCTCACATTGCCCGCCACCACCTCCTGGCGGGCATGGCGCGGCCCCTGCTCGCCCAGGGGGCCGCGTCGGCGGCCATCGCCCTCCTGGCCGACGCCGGGTTGAGCTACCTCGGCCTCGGGCCGCAGCCGCCCATGCCGTCGTGGGGACTCCTCTTGAAAGAGGCCCAGC
>JBFMCJ010000063.1 GCA_040754675.1 Bacillota bacterium | reverse complement strand
AGCCACGCAGCGCATGTTTACTGTATACATCTCGGGGCTTCTTGATGGTTTGAAACCCCGTCATTTCGGGACGTGTGCGAGTTGTGGAGTTCGCAACTTCGGATTAGGCAGCGTTGTAGCCTGAAACTGCACGCGGGGCACGGCAGGATACCCCGCTGCCGTGTCCCGCTCCGGCGCGGGAGGGCCCTGCCTTGGTTGCCTTGCGGATACATCGCGGACCGACGCTTCGGCAGCGTGAAGAGATCACAGGTGTCGTGTTTGCAGTGCCGGCCCTGCTGGGATTCATCCTGTGGTGGGTCGGCCCCATGCTTGCCTCCCTCGGCGTGGCGTTCACCGACTGGAGCCTCATCCGGGCGCCCCGGTGGGTCGGCCTGGCCAACTTCGAGCGGATGCAGGCGGACCCGCTATTCTGGAAGTCGTTGTGGGTGACCGCCTACTATACCGTGGTGGCCGTCCCCCTTAACCTGGTGGCAAGCCTGTTTCTGGCGCTTCTCTTGAACCAGCCGGTACGTGGGGTAGGTTTCTTTCGGAGCGCCTTCTACCTGCCGGTCGTCCTGCCTGCCGTTGCCACCTCAATAGTGTGGCTGTTCATCTTCAACCCCAACTTCGGGCTGCTCAATGCCTTCCTCGAAAGCCTGGGCTTGCCCGGCCAGCTCTGGATCTGGGACGAGGAGCTGGCCGTTCCGTCGTTGTGGCTCATGAACCTGTGGTTCAGCGGCGGCGGTCAGATGCTCATCTTCCTGGCGGCGCTGCAGGGAGTGCCGCGAAGCTTGCTCGATGCGGCGACGGTGGATGGCGCGGGGTGGTGGGCGCGGCTTCGATACGTGACCGTTCCCATGATTTCGCCGGTGATTCTGTTCAACTTCGTCACGGGACTCATCGGGACGTTCCAGATTTTTGCCCAGGGGTACTTGATGACCCAGGGAGGCCCCAACAACGCCACTCTGTTCTACGTACTCTACCTGTACCGGCAGGCGTTCCAGTTCGGGCGCATGGGGTACGCAGCGGCGCTGGCGTGGGTTGCGTTCCTGATCCTCGTCGTGCTTTCGATGGCAACATTTCGCTTCTCTTCGGGGAGAGTCTACTATGAGGCCAGAGCCCGCGAGTAGCCGTCGCCGCCGTGCCGGTCTCGTGCTGGGGCGGTTGGCGCTGTATGGCATCCTCGTAGCCGGAGCCATCGGGATGCTGGTGCCTTTCGCCTGGATGGTGACGAGTTCGCTGAAGGGGCGTCATGAGGTCTTCGTCTTCCCGCCCCGGTGGATTCCGAGCCCGCCGCGCTGGTCCAACTACGCGGAGGCGATGACGATCCAGCCGTTCGGCAGGTACTTCTACAACACCGTGATACTCGAGCTCCTGGTGATCCTCGGCACGCTGGTGAGCAACGCGATACCGGCCTACAGCTTCGCGCGGCTGCGCTGGCGGGGACGAGACCTGGTGTTCTACTTGCTCCTCAGCATTCTTATGCTTCCTTACTTCGTCACGCTGGTGCCGACGTTCATCCTGTGGTCCTTCCTGGGCGGCGTCAACACCTACTGGCCCCTTGCCCTGCCGGCGTGGTTCGGAAACCCGTTCTTCATCTTCCTGCTGCGCCAGTTCTATCTGACGATTCCGCTGGACCTGGAGGATGCGGCCCTGATCGACGGAGCAAGTTACGGCACGATCTTCGCCCGCATTATCCTGCCTTTGACCAAGCCAGCTCTCGCAGTCGTGGCCATTTTCACGTTTATGGGGGTGTGGAACGACTTTCTCGCACCCCTGATCTACCTCAACGACCCACGGAAGTGGACCGTGGCGCTCGGCCTTGCACAGTTCATTGGCATATACTCGCAGCGATGGGATCTCCTGATGGCTGCCTCGACCGTTGTCGTTCTTCCCATGATTCTCGTCTTCCTGTTCTTCCAGCGGTACTTCGTCGAGGGCATCACGCTGACCGGAATCAAGGGGTGAGCCCCAGGGGCTACAACCGGGCGCCGCAACCCTTGCCCCCGGGGCTGCCGCATCGGGCTACGGCCTCGGCCGGGCGAGCCGGATGACGTTCCACGACAGCCTGGGCAGCGTGGCGGTCACGGTGCCGTTGGCTGCCGCCGCGTCACCGCGGCTGTGGGGCACGACGTTGTTGGGGTGCTGTTCCGTGTTGGTGGCCTTGACATCGGCGTGCTCCAGCACGATGTGTTCGACGACGCGGTAGGCCTCGAACTGCCTGGCCTGGCACTCCAGCAGTACGGGCCCCTCCGTGTCTCGGTTCACCACGAACAAGGTGAGCTCTTCGGGGTCGGCCCTCAGCACGGCTGCGGCCTCGATCACGGGCACGTCGGTCAAATCCCGGCTGTCGTAAACGGGGCTGCTCACGACGGGGTCGAGGACGTCGCCCCGGCCGTACACCGATGCGTGCATGAACGGGTAGTAGATGGTCTGCGCCCACGCGCCGCCGCCGGTTCTGGTCATGATGGGCGCAATGACGTTGACCAGCTGCGCCAGGCACGCGATCTTGACCCGGTCGGCATGGCGCAGCAGCGTGATGAGCATCGATCCCACGAGGAGGGCGTCCTCGAGGGTGTAGACGTCTTCCAGCAGCGGTGGCGCCACCTGCCACGGCGCCACCTTCGCGGACGCCTCGTGGGAGTGGAACCACACGTTCCATTCGTCGAACGACAGGTGGATGGTCTTCTTGCTGCGCTTCTTCGCTTTCACGTAGTCGCACGTGGCGATCACGGTCTTGATGAAAGCGTCCATGTCGAGCGACTTGGCCAGGAAGTTGCGGGTGTCGTTTTCCGGGTTGCCGTAGTAGGTGTGGAGGGAGACGTAGTCGACGTAGTCGTACGTGTGCTCGAGCACCGTTGCCTCCCACGAAGGGAACGTCTCCATCTTGCTGTGGGAGCTCCCGCAGGCGACCAGCTCGATGGTCGGATCGACCAGCTTCATGGCTTTCGCGGCTTCCCGGGCGAGGCGCCCGTACTCCTCGGCGGTCTTCTGGCCGATCTGCCATGGCCCGTCCATCTCGTTGCCCAGGGACCAGACCTTGATGTTGTGGGGTTGGGCCCAGCCGTGGGAGCGGCGAAGGTCGCTCCAGTAGCTTCCGCCGGGGTGGTTGCAGTACTCGACCAGGTTTCTCGCCGCATCGATCCCGCGGGTGCCGAGGTTGACGGCCATCATGGGCTGCGCGCCGACCCTGCGGGTCCACGTCACAAACTCATTGACCCCGACTTCATTGGTCTCGACGCTGCGCCAGGCCAGGTCGAGCCTCTTGGGCCTGTGCTCCCGAGGGCCGATGCCGTCTTCCCAGTTGTAGCCGGAGACGAAATTGCCGCCCGGGTAGCGGACGATGGAGACCCGCAGCCCCTTGACAAGGTCGATGACGTCTCGGCGGAACCCCATCTCGTCGGCCTGAGGGTGCTGCGGCTCGTAAATCCCGCCGTAGACGGCTCGCCCGAGGTGCTCGATGAACGAGCCGTACAGTCGATCATCAATCCTGCCGATCTTAAAGTCCTTGTCGATAACCATCCTGGCCCGTTTCATCTTGGTTGTCATACTCCTCTCGTGCCCTTTCGGCAGAAGTCATGGTAGGGTCACCGCACACCCTTGCGTGCAAGTGTTCGGGTATCCAGGCTCCACCCAGGCCACCCCAATTCCTGGCAAGCAAAGCGCAGTCACCGGGTTAGTCGTAACACCTTTCCGTCCTTGACTATAGCATCGTACCGCTCCTTCCGTTGCGTTTCAGGACCGCTACTGAATCCGGAATCAGACCCCACGCGGCGCCGGCTCCCCAACAGACGGTGTGGCACGACCGCGCTCAGAGTCCGAGCAAGCCGACTTCGGCCGCAAGATGTAGCACCGTGTAGCGCGGCCGGAGTTCGGAGGCGGCGCTCATGGAGGTCGCAACCGGCTTGTGGACTTCCGGAAGCCCCTCCGACGACCTGGGGCGCCTGCTTCGTCCAGAAAAGCCTCAACGTCTTCGGGTCCCTCCGGGTACCTCTGAGCAACGCATAGCACCGTATCCCAGCGATCCTGGATGTGGCGCCGCCGCTCGGTCAGCTCGGAGTTGGTTCGTCTGAACCGGCGCCACGGCCCGTCCCGCCAGCTTCGCTGCTCGGCCAGCAACTGCCTGGACGCCTGGCGATCACGCGGCGCTCCAGGTCGCGCCCTTCACTGCCCGTACTTTTGCCGGTACGCCGCATGGGCGCGCCACCGCTTCGGGAGGGAGCGGTTGGGGCTTGCCTCGCAACATGGCCAGGTGAACGGTCATCGCCGCGTCCTCCACCATGACCGCTGCCTTCAACGCAGCCCACGGGTCCGGCCCGATGGTAAAGACGCCATGGTGCTTCACGAGCACCGCCGGCGAAGAGCCGATGTGCTCCACCACCGCCTTCCCAATGGCACCCCCGCCGACCGGTGCGTAGGGGGCACACGGGATGGGCCCCCCGAATTCGTCCGCAATGGCTGTCAGTACCGGCCAGACGGGTTCTCCCAGCTCGGCGAAGCTGGTGGCATAGGCGAATGGGCGTGGACGATCCCGCCCACATCGGGTCGGTGGCGGTAGATGGACAGATGCGTCGCGGTGTCGACGGAGGGCCGCAGCTTGCCTTCCACCACCCGTCCGTCGAGGTCGACCACTACGAGGTCCTCGGGCCGTAACCGTTCGTACCGGACGCCGCTGGGTTTGATGACGACCAGGCGTGTCTGGAAGTCCCGGCCCGAGGCGTTGCCGCTGGTCATCGTGACCAGGCGCTGGCGCGGCAATTCCAGGTTGACCTCCCACACAATCAAGCGAAGCTCTTCCAGCATCCGGACCCTCCTGTCTCGGTGAGTCCTCAACCCTACCTTGTACCATTAACGTTACCATGGCGTTCGACACGCCAGACGGCGGTTCCTGCCGGACATCCACGAGTCATGTTTGCGAACAGAGGCTCATCCTGCGAGTGAGGAAGCAACCGCCACAAATTCTCGTGCGCCCAGCAGGAATTCGCCGAGCCGTTCGGTAACGTTTATAGTGGAGAGGGCGAGCCAGTGAAATCTCGGAACCCAGGTCCGCGCCCCGTCACGCTACGCGACATCGCGCGAGAAGCCGGTGTCTCCATCAACACGGTGTCCCGGGCGCTCAATGGAAAGCAGGACGTGAGCGAGGCAACGCGGTCGCTGGTGCAGTCGGTCGCAGCACGGCTCGACTACCGACCCAACCAGCTCGCCCGAGGCCTACGCCAGCAGCGGACCGCCACCATCGGGGTTGTGGTGGCAGACTTGGCCAACCCCTTCTTCGCGGAGGTGGTGGAAGGCATCGAGCGCACCGCCTCCCAGGAGGGGTACAGCATCATCCTGGCCAACACGGAGGAGAACCAGGATCGGGAGCAGCAGGCGGTTCGGACACTGGTCGAGCGCCAGGTCGATGGCATCCTGATAGCGCCGACCCAGAGCTCTGATGACGCCATTCGCTATCTGATGCAACGACACGTTCCGTTTGTCCTGTTGGCGCGCTTTTTCGAGGGCCTAGATGCTCCGGCTGTCGTCAACGACGACCGGGAGGGAGCCCGCCTGGCTGTGCGCCACCTCATCCAACGTGGCCACCGTGACATCCTCTACCTCAACGGCCCGCCTTATAACTCGAGCGCTCGCTTGCGGCTTGCCGGCTACCGGGATGCGCTGGAAGAAGCCGATATCCCGTTTCGTCCGTCGCTGGTCATCTCCACTGACGCGCGTTCGACAGGGGGCTATGCCGCCATCCAGCAGGCCCTGGCCGGAGGGCTGAAGTTCACCGCCGTCTTTTGCTTCAGCGACTACGTCAGCTTTGGCGCCATCAAGGCGCTGCGCCAGGCCCGCCTGGCTATTCCGAGGGTCGTGGCGGTCATTGGTTACGACGACATCGACCTCTCGGCCATCGTCGAGCCGACGCTGTCCACCGTCCGCATCGCCAAGACCCGGCTTGGCCAGGTAGCAGCCCACATGTTGCTGGGGATGATTGGCGGTTCGAACGGCCTTGGCGAACGGGTCGGTGTGGTGGTGCTTTCGCCTCAGATGGTCATCCGGGAGTCGGCGTAAAAACACTTCGGCAAGACGTCCCGTATGAGCGGGGGGTTGAGGGCATGGTGACGACAGCAGGGGCCCGATATGCCATCGGGATCGACTTTGGTACCCTGTCGGGCCGGGCCGTTCTCGTGGACGTGGAGACGGGATAAGAAGTGGCCACGTCCGTCTACGAGTACCAAAACGGCGTCATCGACGAAACGCTGCCCGGCAGCACCAGGCAGCTTCCGTCGGACTTCGCCCTGCAGGATCCGGCAGACTACATCCGCACCGTCGAGACGACCATCGCCGAGCTTCTCCGGTCGGTCCGCGTCCGGCGCGAGCAGGTCATCGGGATCGGGATCGACTTCACCTCGTGCACGATGCTGCCGGTCAAGGCCGACGGCACACCGCTTTGCTTCCTCCCCGAGTTCCGGGACTACCCCCACGCCTGGGTCAAGCTCTGGAAGCACCATGCCGCTCAGGGCCACGCCAACCGCCTCAACGAAATTGCGCGCCGACGTGGGGAATGCTTCCTGGCTCGCTACGGCGGCAAGATCTCGTCGGAGTGGTTCTTCCCGAAGGTCTGGCAGATCCTCGAGGAGGCCCCCGAGGTCTGTGACGCCGCCGACCGGCTGATCGAGGCGGCGGACTGGATCGTGTGGTATCTGGCCGGGCGGGAGACCCGAAACGCCACCACGGCAGGCTGCAAGGCGATCTGGAGCAAGCGCGAAGGCTTCCCCTCCCGGGATTTCTTCGCCGCCCTCGACCCTCGGTTGGCCGACGTCATCGACCAAAAGATGTCCCGGCAGATCCTTCCCCAAGGTTCGCTGGCGGGAGGGCTCAAGCCGGACCTGGCCGCCCGGATCGGTCTTGTGCCCGGCACTGCCGTGGCAGTGGGCAACGTGGATGCGCATGTGGCCGTGCCGGCGGCGACGGTGGTTACGCCCAACAAGATGGTCATGGTGATGGGCACGTCCATCTGTCGCATGGTGCTCAGTACCGAGGAACACATGATGGAGGGCATGTGCGGGGTGGTCGAGCACGGTATCCTGCCCGGCTTTTTCGGGTACGAAGCGGGGCAGTCCGCCGTCGGGGACATCTTTACCTGGTACGTCGAGCACGGTGTGCCGCCGGAGTACCACGACGAGGCCAGGCGGCGCGGTGTCGGCCTGCACGCGCTGCTCGAGGCGAAGGCTTCTGCCCTGCGGCCAGGGGAGAGCGGGCTTCTGGCCCTCGACTGGTGGAACGGCAACCGGTCGGTCCTGGTCGACGTGAATCTGACCGGGATGATGGTCGGGATGACGCTGGCCACCCGCGCCGAGGAAATCTATCGGGCGCTTATCGAGGCCACGGGGTTCGGCACCCGAGTGATCATGGACGCCTTTGAAAGCGAGGGGGTCCGCATCGAGGAGGTCTACCCCTGGGACGGGTGGGACGGCTTGGAGCCGATGACCCGGAGATTCAGCGCAAGCTCGCGGCCATTCAGGAGTACGTACCGACTCAGGGCGTTCCGCAGGCGTCGCTCGAGAAGATGGTCAGGTTTGGGGTCGTGGTGGACCGGTGGGTTTGGGAGAACCACTGCAGCAACCTGCACAAGGAGGTTTTCAAGGAGCCTACGATGCAGTATCAGGAGATCATCGCGGGGACGGTGGGCGCCGAAAGCTCGTACGGTACCATCTTCGGGCGAATCAAGCCCGGGCTGTTCACGTACCTGCGCATCTCGACCGACGACGAGGCGCGCACCATCCGGGCCTACGTCGGAGAAGGCGAGCTGAACCGGGATCCCCTCTCCACGTCCGGCGGCTACGGCGTGGTGCGCGTGCCCAACTTCCAGAAGGTGCTGCGCTACATCTGCGAGCACGGCTTCGAGCACCACGTCAGCATCAACATGGCGCAAACGGCTCGGGTCGTCGAGGAGGCGCTGGGCAAGTACCTGGGCTGGCAGGTCTATCGGCACGAGAGCTGATGGGAGTTGGCCTTGGGCTCGAGGAAGCGTCGATTCGGTCCGTACTCACAGCGGGGTGGAAAATGGGGGAGTGCAACGGTGACGGCAGGTTTACCTGTGTTCCCACCAGAACCGCCCAGATACCCGATGTACGATCTGTCAAGCGTTAACGACGAACGAGGCTGGATGATCAACAACGTACACGATCCGGCGATCCGTAAGGATGGGCGATGGTATTACGTCTTTTCGACCGATCGAAAGGTAATGCGTGGCGACGCCTCACCCATGCGGCCCGGAATACAAGTCCGGCGGTCGCCCGATCTGATCCACTGGGAATGGTTCGGATATGCTTTAGATGGGGTTCCCGATGCCGCTCGTGAGTGGACGGGGGCGAAGAACCTGTGGGCCCCTGATGTCATTCGATTCGGCTTGACCTATTACTTGTACTACGCCGCTTCCACGTTCGGGACAAATCAGTCCTTTATCGGGGTGGCCACGAGTCCCGCGATCGAGGGGCCATGGACGGATCAGGGAGAGGTGTTCAAGACCCAAAGAGGTGATGTTCCAAACGCCATCGATCCCAATATCGTCCTGGATGCAGACGGGAATCCCTGGATGGTCTATGGATCGTTCTTCGGCGGCATCTACCTCTCTCGGATCGACCCGAATAACGGGAAGCTCGTCAACTACGGTGAGGGAACGCTCCTCGCGCGCAGACGCAGGAGCGTAGAAGGCGCAGTCGAAGGGCCCTACATCATACACAACCCGCGCTTTCGAAAGTACTACCTATTCGTTTCGTACGATTCCCTCTTTACGGACTACAACATCCGGGTCGGCCGCTCGGATCGCATCACGGGACCGTACGTTGACTACAACGGACACCGGTTGACGGACACGGATGTCGTACCACCATCGGAGGTAGGCACCAAGATCTTGGGTGGTTACCGATTCGGGAACGACGACGGCTGGCTGGCTCCGGGCCACAACTCAGTCTTGAGGGATGGTGGCGATTACTTCATCCTCCACCACGCCCGGGGCGGAAAGGATCCCGATTGGTCTTACCTTCACGTCAGACGGATCGTCTGGTCGGACGACGGCTGGCCCCTGGTCTCGCCGGAGCGATACGCCGGGGAATATGAGCAGGCCATCGCACCCAACGTACTCCCAG
The DNA here is from genome assembly GCA_040754675.1 of Bacillota bacterium. Lineage (NCBI taxonomy): Bacteria > Bacillati > Bacillota > Bacillota bacterium. The sequence goes on along the minus strand of JBFMCJ010000063.1, from coordinate 3,617 downwards.
GCCGTTGGGAATGCCTCGTCCTGGATCGGAGTTCGAACGGAATACTTCAGTCGCAAAGCCTTGAGCTCGCGGGCGACGGTCGAATGGTTGCTCTGGAAGACGACAAACGTGGTCGCTGGGAGGCTGACGGTCTAAACCGGCTCTGTGTGTGGTGGGACTCGGAGACGGAAGACCAGGAAGATCGATCCTGGGCCGTTACCGCGAAGGTGCTCCCTGCGTGGGATTGGGAGAACTGGCGACCTACCCTGGTGTTTACGGGGATTACGCGTTACGGCACCTGTATCTGGGGCAAGAAGGTACCGTAGTTGCTTTTCAGCCAAGCGATTTAAGACGGAGAGACGGGTGACAACTCTCCCTTGTGCTCACTCCAGGATGCGGTTACAATGGAGCCGGGAACCTTCCCGGTAAGGTTTCCGGGAAAGCTTCCGGCCTCAACCAGCTTTTCATGTTGATGCCATCCCGTACCTAGGGAGGTGAGATTAAGGGGCTCTCGCTAGCAGTCGATTGCCTACATGTTACGGATCCGGTCCCGTGCATTTCACGGAGGGGGTAAAAGACGTGAGAAACACCCGAATTCTTCTGGTGGTAGCAGTGGTCGCCGTGTTGGCTGTCACCTTTGGCCAGGCCGTCAGCGCCAAAACGGTAATCCAGTATTGGACGCTTTTCACTGGTCCTGACGGCAAGTACATGGAACAGATGGGCAACAGGTTCAATCAGGAGAATCCGGACATCGAAGTGCGCATGCAGGTGTACTCGGGCGATCAGTACCTCAACAAGCTAACCCTCGGGGTAAGGACCGGAACGGCCCCTGATGTTGCGGTCCTCTACGATTCGATCATGCCGAGATTCATCGAGAACAACAGCCTTGAGGTGTTAAACGACGCCCTACGTAGCGTCGGAATCGAACCCACCGACTACCATCCTTTGCTGTGGGAGAAAGTGGTCTTCGATGGGAAAGTGTATGGGATCCCGCTGGGGTCCTACTCCTTGGGCCTTTACTACAACAAGGATCTCTTCAAGGCTGCAGGACTCGACCCCAACAGGCCCCCGACGACCTTGGAGGAGTTCATCGAGTATGGTAAAAGGCTCACGGTCGACAAGAACGGCAAACACCCGGGAGAGGAGGGATTTGACTACAATTCCGTGGAACAGTGGGGTATCGCCGTTGTCGGAGGATGGCAGCCGCGCCAGTTGTGGCAGTGGCTAACCACTCTATTTCAAAACGGCGGAACCGTGATGGACCCAGTGATGACGAAGGCGACTTTCTACACGCCCGAGGGGATAGAGGCTCTGCGAGTCTGGGTGGACTTCATCTATAAGTACCGCATTGCCCCTGACAAGGTGGCCGATCCCGAACTCCTGTTTATGACCAAGAAGATCGGTATGCACATGAACGGTCCGTGGATGGTCAACGCCTTCATGGAGAAAGGGTTGAACTTCGGGGCGGCTCCCGTTCCGCTCTTCGGGAAGCAACACGCAACGTGGGCCGGCACCCATATCCTCGTGCTGCCCAGGCAGAGGGATCGCAGCAGGATCCAGGCTGCTCTCCGTTTCGTCGACTGGCTGACGGAACACAGCCTTGACTGGGCAAAGGCGGGACAGGTTCCGGCGAGGCTCTCAGTCCTCGAGAGTAGGGAGTTCAAGGCTCTTCCCGTGCAGAGTGCCTTTGCTAGGCAGCTGGATTACGTGCGCTTTGAACAGCCCAACGAGCGCAACAATGAGATCGCCAACCGGCTCATTGCTGCCATTGAGGACGCCCTGTTGAACCGGAAGACGCCCGAACAGGCCCTGAAGGAGGCGGCTGAAGCAGTAAACAGCATTCTGTCCAGGTAGCGTTGTTCCACGTGAATTGAGGTAAGACCGGGCCTCGCCAATTGGGTACGTAGGGGGCGAGGCCCGGTCCGCCTAGCGTCATAACAACCTCACGAACGGCGATCTCGGTGAGTACCGGAGTCGGGGGGAGGTGCCGGCCGATGGCGGTGAAGCCATCGACGGTAAGTTGGCCCGTCAAGATGAAATACGCTAGATGGGTGAGCGATGACAGCCCCCTGGTTCCCTTTCTGTTCATTGCGCCTTACCTAGCTTTTTTCATAGTATTTACGGTCTACCCGATCATCCAGGGGATGGTCATCGCTTTCTCTGACTACGACCTGATCGCCGAAAGCAGCCGGTTCATCGGCCTCGCGAATTTCGAGGCGATTTTCGACCCCCAGAATCTATTTGTTAAGTCACTCACCAACACCGTGAAGTACGTCGTATTCGGGGTTCCCGTCTTTGTGGTGGTGGGTTTCATCATTGCGCTGGTCATGAACAGTGACATTCCGGGACGGATCGTTTTCCGTTCGGTCTTTGCCATGCCCTTCGTGATCAACGTAGCAGCGATGTCACTCATGTTCCTTTGGATGTTCGACTCGCGGGTAGGGATTATCAACTACTACTTCATGAAGCTTGGCCTGCCACCGCAGGAATGGTTGAGCCACCCCACTTCCGCGCTCGGTGTCATCATTTTCGTCAGCTTGTGGTGGGGCCTTGGCGGCGTATACCTCCCCTTCTTAGCCGCGCTCCAGGATATTCCCCAGGAGTACTATGAGGCAGCGGCTATCGATGGCGCAAACTCACTCCAGTCGTTCCGGTACATTACAATCCCCTGTCTGAAACCCACTATGCTTTTCGTCACGGTGACACAAGTTATCGCAGGCTTCCAGGTATTTGGGCAGGTGCTCCTGATCACCGGCGGCGGCCCCGCGAACAGCACCCGGGTTGTGTTGCAGCACATTTACGACAGCGGGTTCCAGTTTTTCAGGCTCGGTGAAGCGTCGGCCATGGCGTGGATTCTGTTTCTGATCCTGATGGGGATCACGGTGACTCAGTTCCGGCTGATGCAGCGGTAGTGGGAATGTGTAGAATCAGGTAGCAGGAGAGTGAGATACTGTGCGAGGACTGTTGGGCACAATCATGTTCGGCCTTCTTGTCGTCGCGGCGGTAGCTTGGGCGAGCCCGATCCTCTGGTCGGTGTCGACCTCGTTCAAGCCGAACTCGATGAGCATCGAGTACCCGATCCGCTGGATTCCAAAGCCGTTGACGCTCGAGAATTACATTACGGTTCTGACAACCAACAGGTCCGTCAAGATCAGCCTCGCCCTTGTCAATAGCGTTTACGTCGCGATTGTCACTGTGGCTCTGGTCGTGATCACGAGCGCTCTGGCAGCCTACGCCTTTGCCAGGCTGAAGTTTCGCGGTCGCGAGACACTCTTTTGGATTTCCATTTCGACGATGTTCATCCCACCGCAGATCATACTCGTTCCCCGGTTCCTCCTAGTGTTTCGGATGGGGCTCCTGGACAATCATCTTGCGTTAATCCTCCCTTCGGCAGCCAGCGCGTTCGGCGTGTTCTACCTCCGGCAGTTTTTCCTGTCCATTCCCCACGAACTTGAAGATGCGGCGCGGATCGACGGGTGCAACAGGTTCGACGTGTTCTGGCGGATCGTGGTCCCCCTGTCGAAGCCAGGAGTTGCCACGCTTGCGCTCTTTACCTTTCTGGCCAGCTGGAACGACTTCATGTGGCCGCTCATAGTGCTGAACAGCCAGGAGAAGATGACGGTACCGGTCGCTCTGGC
>JBFMCJ010000062.1 GCA_040754675.1 Bacillota bacterium | reverse complement strand
CAGCCTGGTCGAGGGGCGCATCGACCTTCTCTGTGTCGGGGCGGATGGCCGGGTGCGGGTCATCGACTACAAGACCGATCAGAAGTCTCCCGACGAGCTGAAGGCGGCTTACGCCGCTCAGGCGCTTGCCTACGCCGAAGGCGTACGGAGGGCGCTGGCCGACGCTCGGACGGTGGAGGTATGGCTGTACGCGGTCCGCTTGGGCTTGCTCATCCCCGTGGGCTCCGGCGTTTCGCGGGGGTAGCCCGGTGTGCCGGCAACATCCCGCCACGACAGGCGCAGGGAAGATCTACCACGCATTCGAATAGCCTGGTAGAAAAGGCGAAGAAGGGGCGCGCCGATGCACCAGACCGCCCGGAAGGCCGCTCATCCCAACGCGCCCGGCCTTGTGGCCGACGCCCTGGTGCAGGCCACGCACCAGGAGGAGCGATGGCGGGACGCGGCGCTCTGGCTTTTGCTCCGCTGGATTCCGCCGTGGGTGACCCCCGACCACCTTTCGGCGCTGCGGCTCTTGCTGGCCGGCGGATCGGTGGTGCTGTGGGCGGCAGGAGTGCCGCTGCGGGTCGTCGTCTGGGTGATGGCCGGGGCAGCGGTCACCGACTTCATCGACGGACCGCTGGCAAGGCGGCGCGGAAGTATCAGCGCCTCGGGGGCACAGCTCGACCAGGTGTCCGACGCCGTGCTGGGAGCGGGGCTGGGCGTCATGGCCCTGGCGGAGGGGGTGCTGGACGAGTACCTGGTGGCGGCTATGGTGCTGCCGCAGCTCGTCTCCGTGCTCGCCAACCTCATTCGGCGGCACCCGATGGTGGAGCGGCCGACAACGTTCGGGCGGCTTCAGTTCGTGGCCGTTGTGCTCGGGTTCTGGCTGGCTCTGCTCGGGGTGACTTCGCGCAAGGATTCGCTGGTGGCGGCGGGCCGGGGCCTGCTGTACGCCGAGGTGGCCATTGCCTCAGGCCTGGCAGTACTGCGGGCGGGCGGAGCCTACCCCCGATAACCGGGCAGCGTAGTCAACGGGGAGGGGTTGCGTTGGAAAGCTCAGCCGAATCGAAGAAGGCGGGCGCCGCCGCCGGGCGGCACCTCAGCCCGGAGGCGGCGCTCGAGTTTTGCCGCAGCGCGTTCGTGCGCGCCGGCATGCCGGATCAGGACGCCGCCATCTGCTCGAGCGTCCTGGTGGAGACCAGCCTCCGAGGCGTCGACACGCATGGGATTGCGCTCTTGCCCATGTACGCCCGCAACCTGCGCAAAGGGGTGTACAACCCCCGGCCCGACATGCGCCTGACGGGCGGCGGGCCCGGGGCGGCGGTGCTCGACGCGGACAACGCCCTGGGCGTGCTCGCCGAATACCGGGCCATGGAGCACGCCATTTCGCTCGCCCGGGAGGCGGGCGTGGCGATGGTGGGGGTGCGCCGCTCGACGCACTTCGGCGCCGGGATCTATTACGCGATGATGGCCCTGGCGCACGACATGATCGGGCTGGCCGGCAGCAACGGCCCTGCCGTCATGGCGCCGTACGGCGGCACCCGCCGCGCCATGCACAACATGCCGCTGGCCGCCGCCATCCCCACTCTCGAAGAGCCGCCCATCGCGATGGACTTTGCGATGAGCGTGGTGGCGTTCCGGCGCATTACGGCCGCTGCCGAGGCCGGCGAGCCCATCCCCCTGGGATGGGCCGTCGACGAGGCGGGGCATCCGACCACCGATGCGGCGGCGGGCCGTTCCGGGGCGCTATTGCCGCTGGGCTACAAAGGGTACGCGCTGGGGATCCTCATCGACGTGCTGGCAGGGGTGCTCACGGGCGCAGGGTTCGGTGACAGCATTGCCTGGGAGTCCCAGGGGGCGCCCCAGAACACCGGTCACTTCGCCGCGGCCATCAACGTGGCCGCGTTCATGCCGGCCGAAGCGTTCAAGCGCCGGGCCGACGCTCTGGCGCGCCGCCTGCGGGCCGTTCCGCCGCAGGACCCTGCCGAGCCCGTCCGCGTTCCGGGCGAGCGCGGCGCCCGGGTGCGTGCCGAGCGCCTCCGGGAGGGAATTCCCGTCCCGGATGCCCTGCATGCGCGCCTGGCCAGCCTCGCCTCGGAGCTGGGCCTCGCCTTTCCGGAATGAAACGCAGCCACGCCAGGACGCCGCCGGCGCCACTCGGCGCGCGCGTCATTCCCATCCAGGGCCGGCCGCACCGGATTGAGGTGCGAGTGGCGCCCGTTCGCCGCAGCCGCCTGGTGCGCCTCAACGGCACCGTCTGGCTGCTGCTGGCGCAGAAGGAGCGCCGGCCGACGGCGGAACTCCTGGCAGCCTGGCTGCGAAACGAGGCGCGGCGCATCATCGAGGCCCGTGTCGCCCAACTCGCCGCCCTGCACGGCTTCCGGTACCGCAGCGTGTTCATCCGCGCGCAGCGCACCCGCTGGGGCAGCTGCTCCAGCCTTGGCAACCTGTCGTTCAACTACCGGCTCGTGCTGGTGCCGCCCGAGGTGCTCGACTACGTCATCCTGCACGAGCTCACGCACCTCGAGGTGCCCAACCACTCGCCCCGTTTCTGGGCGACCCTCGCCCGCCTCTGCCCCGACTACCTGGCTCGCCTCCGGTGGCTGCGGCGCCAGGAGCGCACGCTCATGGAATGGCTTCCGTTCTGAGTGGAACCTCTCCGGCATATAGGCCTGTAAGGTATTCGACAAAAGGTGAGGCCTATGGAGGCCGAAGAGCGGGTCCGCTTCCCCCTGGTGCGCCGGGCGCTTTGTTACGTCGGCCGTTCGGCCGCTGCCACCGCGGTGGGGGCGCTGGTGATGGGGGCCGTGGCGCTTTCCGCAACGCTGGCGGCGGGGCTGCACCGGCTGCCCCCTGGGCGATCGGCCGTCATCCGGGAAGTCTTTGCGCGTTCGGGGTCGCTGTTGAGCCCCTTGAGCCCCCCGTACCGCGTCCGGGTGGTCTCCAACGAAGGCCGGCGCACCCTCTGGTTCTGGACGCAACCCACCCCGTTTGGCCGGGTGGAGGAGGTGCTGGAGCGGGCCGAGCCCATCACGGTTGAGTTCTCGACGTTCCGCTGGCGGAAAGACGCGCTCACCGGTACCGCGGCGGACGCCCGGTGGAACCGGGAGCTGCAGGTCGCCGTGCGCCTGGAGCTGCGCGACATCGAGCGCTATGCCCGCCAGGACGACCTCCTCTCCGGAACGGCCCCTGCCGGTCCTCCGGCGAGCCGCCGGGATGTGCTGACGGAGCGACTGCGGGGCTCCTTCGAGAGGTTCCTCGACGCGCAGATCGAGCGCCTGACCGGCGACCTCCCTGCCCGCTTCCAGTTCATCGCCTCTGAACTCTCTTTCGCACCCGGCGAAGACGTCGCCGCCCGCCTGGTACGGTGGGAGGCGTATGCCCGCCGCCATCCGTGGCTGCTGCTCGTGCCTGAGGCCTTCGCCCGGATCCAGGGCGAGCGCCCGGACATGATTCAGAGGCTGGCGCTCCTGCTGCAGCTTTTCGCAGCGGGTCAGAAGGAAGAAGACCTCGGGCCGGAGGCCGGGCAGTTCGTCGAGGAACTGCGGGATTACTTCCGTGGCTATGCCGAAAGCCATCCGGAGCAGGTGGACGAGGAGACGTGGCGCTGGGTCATTCAAAACGGGCGGCCGGGCCTGAGCGGTCAGGCGCTGGCGGCAAGGTTTCTCGAGGCGCACGTGGAGACGGTTGAGAGGCAATTCCAGGCCAGCCTGGTCAGCCAGGGGTTTGAAGCGGCGTACGGGCTTGCGCCTGTGGAGGTGCGCATCTTCATCGGCGACCGCCTGGTGGAGGCAGGGCCGCCCTTGGCCCACGAGGGCCAGGCTCGCGGAAGCCAAGCGAGCAGCGCCGAGAGCCGGTAACGGGGCTACGGCATCCGCCAGGATGCGATCTTCGGCGGGCCGCCCGTGCAACCCGCCCCTGCCGGGTCCACCGGTGATGGAGTAGCCCGGCTCCTGCCCTCCGGTCCTGCGCGCATCTCGTCCGGGTAGGGCCCGTCTTCAGACCCAGTCCAGATCGGCCACCAGCGGCAGGTGGTCGGACGCCTCGCTCTCCACCGTCCAGGCAGAGTGCACGCGAAACTCCGGCGAGGCAAAGATGTAATCGATGCGCACGTCCGGGCGCCCGTCGCGGGAGTCGTACCGGAAGGTGGCAAGCTGTGTGCCGGTCAGGCTCTCGGCCACGGCTGCTGCGTCCTGCCACCTGGCCGTGATGGCGGTCACCTCGGGAGAGCCGGGGCGGTCGTTCCAGTCTCCCATGAGGATCACGGGCAGGCCGGCCTGCTCGAGGCGCTGTCGTACGGTCTGAACGTGGACGAGCCGCTCCTCGCGGCTCAGGCCCAGATGCGTGACCCCGACCACCATCTCCCGGCCGGACGCCTCGACCCGCGCCACAAGCAGGCAGCGGTTTTCCCGGGTACCGTGCCGGGGCAGCGTGACGACCTCGTGCCCGAAGACCGGGAAGCGGCTCAAGAGCGCGTTGCCAAACCCGCAGGGCCGCCCGGCCGGGAAGGGCCACCTCCGGGGGACGGCCGCTGCGAACGCCCAGCGCATGCCCAGCCCTTCGGCCAGCCGGGCGGCCTGCGCGGCAAAACCCGAGCGCAGCCCCCAGTGCTGGTCCACTTCCTGCAGGCCCACCAGGTCGGCATTCACCTCGCGGATGACGCGGCTCACCCGCCCGAGGTCCACCCGGCCGTCGAGCCCGCGGGCGTGGCGGATGTTGTAGGTCATGACCCGCATGGCCTGGCCGCTACCCCTTCGAGCCCGTGAACGCGATGCCCTCGACCATGTAGCGCTGGGCGAGGAGGAAGATGAGGAGCACCGGCGCGATGGCCATCAGCGACGCCGCGTTGATGAGGTTCTGGAAGCTGAAGTACTGCCCGGAGAACTCCGGGATGGCGATGGGCAGCGTCTTGAGGCGTTCAGAGTTGACCACGATCAGGGGCCAGATGTAGGCGTTCCAGTACCCGGTGAACGTGAACAGGCTGAGGGCGGCCATGGCCGGCTTGGCGTGAGGCAGCACGATTTGAACGAGGATGCGCGCTTCGCTGGCCCCGTCGATCCGGGCGGCATCCATCATTTCGTCAGGCAGCGTGCTCAAGAACTGGCGCATCATGAAGATGCCGAAAGCGCTGGACAGGTGCACCACGATGAGCCCCGCGTAGGAGTCCACCAGCCCCGCGCGGTGGGCCATCACATAGAGGGGCACGATGGTGGCCGGGTAGGGGATCATCATGGTGCTCAGGATGACCCAGAACAACACCGACCGCCCCGCGAACCGGTACTTGGCGAACCCGAAGCCCGCCATCGTGCAGGTCAGCACGGTGACGAGCGTGGTCGGGACCGATACGATGACGGAGTTGAGGTAGTACCGCCCGAACGGAACGGTCTTGAACACCTGCCGGAAGTTGTCGAGCGTGGGCTGCTCCGGGATGAACGTGGGCGGGTAGCGCATCACTTCCGGGAGCGGCTTGATGGAGGAGAGGATGAGCCACGCGAAGGGGACGAGCATGGTCAGCCCGCCGGCCGAGAGCAGCAAGTAGACAGTGGCAGACTTGAGATACCGCCTCATTCGTACGTCACGTCCCGCCCGAGGAATCGCCACTGCAGAAGCGAGATGATCATGATCACGGCGAAGAGCATGAAGCTCATGGCCGCCGCCGCCCCGAAGCGCATGTCACCGAAGGCCCGGTCGAAGATGTCGTAAACCACCACGCGGGTCGCATCCAGCGGCCCACCGCCCGTCAGAATGTTGATGAGGGGGAAGACCTGAAGCGAGCTGATGAAGCTCGTAATGAGCACGAAGAGCACCGCGGGCTTCAACAGCGGAAGGGTAATGGCCCTGAAGAGCTGCCACGTGTCCGCCCCGTCGATTCGGGCGGCCTCGTAGAACGTGCTCGGGATACCCTGCAGCGCCGCCAGGAACACCACCATTCGAAAGCCGATGCCGCCCCAGACGGCCACGATCATGACGGCCGTCATGGCCGTTCGCGTGTCGTTGAGCCAGTCCCGAGGGCCAAGCCCCACGGTGCGCACGGCCCACGTGAAGATGCCGTAGTACGGGTCGTAAATCCACCTCCAGATCACGGCCGCCACCGCCACCGGCGTGATGACGGGCAGGTAGTAGATGAGCCGGTAAAAGGTGCGCAGCCGCAGGCCGCTGTTGAGCAGCACCGCGACGAGAAGCCCCCCGACGAGTTCGGCCGGCACGACTCCGGCTGCGTAGACGAGGCTGTTGTACAGGGAGCGCCAGAACGACGGGTCGTGAAAGAGTGCGACGTAATTGCCGAGCCCGAGCCATATCTGGCGCCGACCGATGATGTTCCACCGGTGCAGGCTCATCCAGAACCCCATGACCATGGGGATGACCGTCACGATCAGGTAGAAGATGACCGCCGGCGCCACGAAGAGGTAGGGAGCCGATTGGCGCTGCACCCTGTAGAGGATCCGGGACGCCTCTTGCATCTCTCAAACGCTCCCAGATGGGGGTGCGGGGGCGGCCGCCGGCGTGCCGCCGCCCCGCGCCCCTGTTGCTCGTGGTTGCTACATCTGTTCCTTTTCTCGCTGCTCGAGCTCCGCCTTGATGGCCTCCCCCTGGAGCCACCGGAGGGCCGCGTCGGCCGTCTTGCCCTCGAGCAGCATCATCTGGTACGCCTTGTGCGGCAGTTCCTCGGTGATGGAGCGGCTGCGCCAGGGTGTGGCAACGGCCGACGTCAGGGAGTCCAGGCCTGCCCACAGCACCCGGTCGCTTCGCAGTTCGGGGTTGGCGAGCAGCTCCCGGTGGGCCGGGAGCTCCCCGGTCTCGACGGTCCACCGCCGCTGCGCATCCGCCGAGGTCAGGTAAACGACCCACCGCGTGGCGGCTTCCATTTCGGCCTTGCTCTTTGCGCGGGTGGAGACGACGTATGCCCAGCTCGTCAGAAGCGACGTCCGGCTCCCGCCGGGCGCAGCGGCCGGCACCTCACTCGTTTCGAACCGGAGATCGGGTACCGTGGCGCGGAAGCTGCCCACCATCGCGGGGTGCGCCCAGACCATGCCCAGCTTGCTCTGCCGGAACGCCGTCCAGCGCGACCCGAACTTGGGGTCCTCGACCCCGTAGCGGGCCACCAGGTCGACGGCAAACTGCATGCCCTTCCTGGCCTCGGGAGAGTCGAAGACCGGCTTGCCGGCAGCGCTGTCCCACGGCGACGCCCCCGCCTGCAGCATGAGCGTGTGCAGCACCGGGCCGTACCCGCCCGTGGCGATGCCCATCTGGGTGGTCTGTCCCTGAGCGTCCCGCCGGTGAATACGGGAGGCTGCCTGCACCGCTTCGTCCCACGTAGCCGGAGGCCGGTTGGGGTCGAGGCCCGCCTGCTTGAACAGTTCAGGGTTACGGAACAGCACGATGGTTTGAACGTCCGTGGGCAGCGCGTAGTACTGGCCATCCAGCTTGAAGTGAGCGATGGTGGCCGGCACGAACTGCGACTCGATGGCCTCGCCGCTGATCACGCTGGCGGCCAGCGGCTGCGCGACGCCTGCCGCGACGAACGCGGGCACCTCACCGGCAGGGATCTGGAACGTGTGGGGCCCCGAGCCGGCCGCCAGCGCGGGCAGCAACTTCTTGAAGTAATCGCCGTACGGGATGGATTCAACCTGGATGACGACGTTGGGGTTGGCCTTCATGAACTGCTGCGCGAACTGTTCGACCAGCGCCTTGCGCGCGGGCGAATGGTGCTGCCAGTGAACGAGCGTAACCTTCGCCGCAGCCGGCACAGCCAGTACGAACAGCCCGGCTGCGATGGCGAGTGCCCTACCGGCCAGAGCCGACACTCGCCGTGTCAAGCGCGCCTGCATGGCTCTTCACCCCTTCTTGGCGCGGGAGGGTTCCCGTCAGAACCCCCAGCAATCTCGAAACCGTCTTCCGAAAGACCGGGTCCTCGGCCATCACCTCCTCCGCGAAGAGAAACCCCGCCGCGTAGGCGGCTCGGCCGCGGGCCACCACCAGAGGGCGGTTGGCCGCGTACTGCGGACCGACCGGCATCCAGGTACCCAGCACCTGCGTATATGGAAACGGTTCCAAAACGAAGAACCCATGTGGCGGCACGGTGCGGCTGTTCTCCAGGGCAAGCTCGGCCCCGAGCGGGCAAAACTGCCACCCTGCGAGGCGAAAGCCCACCAGTTCCTGTACGGCGGGTAAAAGCCCCGCCTCGTCCAGCGCCAGAAGGCCGCCCCCTTCCGCGACGAACCGCCTGAGAGCCGCCTCCTGCCGGGCCGTCAGCTCGCGGGCGTAAGGCAGGACGAGCAGGCTCACGCCCGATGCGGCGGGAGAGGCCAGTGTCGAGAGTTCGGTGTCGTTGAGGCGGCGGGACACCATGCCGGCGTCCTGGACCAGGTCCTCGATGCGGGCGACCTCATCCGGGAGGTGGCGCCCCAGGAGGTCCAGCCACCGCTCGGCGGCTTCGCCGGCGTGGATGGCCACCACGGGCCTGCCGGAGGGGGGTGGCAGGGTAGTGCCCGCCAGCGCCTGCGCGTAAGCCTCGAGGTGTACCGCCCTGACCCGGGACAGGCCCGCCGGCGAGTGCCGCCGCGGCAACCGCAGCGTGACCTGATAGGGCAGGTGGTCCGAGGCCATCGTGCGCCACACGAGGGTCGGGCCGGCCGGGTCAGGCAGAAGCCCGGGTGTGGTGAGGACGTAGTCGATGCGGCGGCTCGGGTCGAAGGCGTCGTACGTATAGCCGCCCCGGCGATAATCCCGCTCGAAGAATCCCGCCCGGGAAAGCCACCAGGGTGCCGAAAGCAGCCGGTAAAGCGGCCAGCTGTCCATGAACCGCCCGGAAAGGCTCGCCAGTTCCAGGCTGTCCATGGGCACAAAGTTGAGATCTCCCAGGAGGACCGCGGGGCCGCCGGTTCCGCCGAAGTCCTTCTCGAACGCCAGCCGCTCGATGGCGCGGGCCTGCTCCACGCCGTTGCCCTCCGAGGGCGTGGAGAAGTGAGTGACCAGGACGTTGAGGGGCGTGCCGTTGACGTCCAAGGTGGCCCAGATCGCGTTGCGCGGTTCTGAGCCGGACTTGCCGGGCAACGGGACGGTGGTCTGTGTGAGGATGGGAAAGCGCGAGAGGAGCGCGTTTCCGAAGCCGCTCCCGGCGGTCCCCAGGGTGGGTGCAAAAACGTGCTCGTAGCCCAGAGCACGCGCCAGCAGGTCAGCTACCCGGTCACCGTGCACCCGCGCCGACCCGTGCTCCACCTCGTTGAGGGCGATGATGTCGGCGCCTGACTCTTTCAGAAGGTTCTGGAGACGTTCCAGGTCGTAGCGCAGATCCGAGCCGATGCCGCCATGGATGTTGAAGGTCATGACGGTGATGGCGGTAGACTCGTCCCGCCAGGAGTCCACCAGCTGTGCCAGCGTTCGTCCCACGTCGGCGAGGTGCAGGGCGCCGGAGAAGTACTCGGCCCCCGCTCCCTTTGCGAGCAGCGGCACGGGCGCGCCGGTGTGGCCGCCGGCCCGGGTGAAGCGCCACTCCCCGGTAGGGGCCGCCTTGAGGCCGCCCGTCTCGTGGTCGGCCGTTACGACCAGGAGTGCCTCGGGGTGTTCCGCGAGGTAGCGAAGGGCCACGTCGACCGCGGCGTCGAAGGCAGATAGCTCCGCCGGCAGGGCGTCGACCCGGCCTTCATGGCCCAGATGGTCGATGCGGCCCGCTTCCACGATCAGCACGAACGGGGCGTCGTCCCGGCTCAGGACGCGCAGTGCAGCGTCGGTCATTTCGGCGAGCGAGGGCTCGTGGGTCGGGCGCTCGGCCTCGTAAGCCATGGAACTGTCCGAGAAGAGGCCCAGCAGGCGCTGCCCGGGCGGTAGCGGTCCGCCCATGAGCTTCAGCAGTTCGTCCCGCCGGCGCACCACCGCGTAGCCCATGGCGGTGGCCCTGTCGAGAGGCGCCACCTCGCCCCGGCGCGGCCACAGTGACGGGGTCCAGTGATAACCGCCTCCGCCCAGGATCACGTCTACCCCCAGGTCGAGGTATTGCCCGGCTACGGTGCGGTGGTTGCGGCGGTCCTCGGCATGGGCGGCAAAGGCCGCCGGGGTGGCGTCCGTGACCGCCACCGTGGTAACGAGGCCGAGGCGCAGACCGGCCCTCCGGGCGCGCTCGAAGAGGGAGGGCCACGGGTGCCCGCCCGGACTCACGGACAGCCTGCCGTTGACGGTGCGTTCCCCGGTGGAGAGCGCCGTGGCCGCAGCCGCCGAGTCGGTGATGCCCGACAACGAGGCGGTGCGCAGGGAGGCCAGCATGTGCAGTTCGTTGAGATGGGCAGGGCCTCGGCTTCTCAGCAGGTCCAGGTGCGCGTGGCCCATCCCGTCGCCGATCATCAGGATGATCTGCAGGGGAGTCGAGGTGCCAGCGGGGGCCGCCGCCACGCCGGATGCGGTGGCGGCAAGTCCGGTGGTCATGGCCGTGACCATGGCCACGACGACGGCAACCGGCCCCAGCCAGGCGGCCAGCGTCGCGCTCCCGGCCCCACGGGTGTGACGGTTCAACATGCGGCTTGCCCTCCACGTGCTTCAACCGGGTGACGGGCAGGTTGAAGGCGCGGCGGGACGTAAAGCAGCTCCTTCGGAACGCCGAGCTCGCGGATCAGCTCGTAGGCCCATGTCACGTCGCCGACGCGGTCGGGGGCGTGGGCGTCCGATCCCACGGAGAGGTACGCGCCCGCTCGTACCAGGCGCCGCACGAAGTCGGGGCGCGGCGTCTGGGTGGCGACGTGAAGCTCGACGGCGACCCCGGCGGCTTTGGCGGCGCCAGCGACGGCCTCTTGAAAAGCCTCGTCGAAGAAGCGGCGCGCGACCTCCCGCTCGAGCGCTCGCCGTTCTGCAAACGTGGTGTTCTCACCGACGCCGACGGGGAGCGGGAGGTACCCCTCCACGTGGCCCAGGATGGTGGTGTGGGGCATCTGGATGGCCCGAATGATCCCCTCCTTGTAGCGTTCCCATCGCTCTGCTGCCCACAGCGCCTCGGGAGCACCCGGGATCGAGTGGACGCTTCGGATCAGCACGTCGAGCCGCCTGGCGAGTGCAGCCGGTATTTCGGTGTGGGCCTCCACCTCGGCCCCGGCAAGGAGCACGGGGTAGCCCGGCAGGGGATGCCTGCGGGCCACCCGCACCAGGGCGAGAAGCCGCGACTCGCTGATCGCGGGCCTTCGCCCGTCCATGAAATGGTCCGTTACCGCGACAGCCGAAAGGCCCCGGGCTGCGGCAGCCTGCAGGACGTCCCGGACCGACCCCTGGCCGTCCGAAGCGGCGGTATGCGTGTGGAGATCCATGAGCAGGAACCCGGCAGACTGACCGCCGCCGACGGCCGCGGGACTAGCCACGCCCGACGCCCTCCCGCTCGGCGCAGTGGAACGTGGCCAGCAGCAGTGCGTTGATGAGCGCCTCCTGGGACGGACGGAAGGTGATCGGCTGCTGGTCGGGGAGCCGGGTCGGCTCGTCGGCCGTCACCAGTGTCACGTCCGCAAGGCGGGTCAGGGGGCTCCTCGCCGCATCGGTGGCGGCGATGACGGAAGGGCGGGCGTGCGAGCGCACGTGCTCTACAGGATCCAGGACGCTCTTCGTCTTTCCGGAATGGGAGAAGACCACCAGCACGTCCCCTGGACCAAGGCGCGGGGCCAGACCCATGAGCACCTGAGGCTCGATAGCCGACCGGCAGTTGAAGCCGGCGATGCTGAACTTGAAGTCGGCCGCGTTGGCGAGCAGGCCCGAAGCGCCCACGCCGAACCAGACGATGAGCCGGGCGCGCGCCAGCAAGCACGCCGCGTGCTCGACTGCGCCCGGGTCCAGCGACTCCAGGCTCCAGGCCAGGTACGCTCGAGCCTTCTGCAGGGTATCCCGGCAGGCCAGCCAGGCCGGGCTACCCGGCTCCTGGCCGGCCTGCGCGGCTTCTGGCGGGGCAGCGGGACTGCGCAGCGCTTCGTCCGGGCCATACAGGCGCAGGATGGCGACCTTCAGCTCCTTGAAGCCCCGGTAGCCCACGTCGCGGCTGAACCTCACCACCGTGGCCGGACTGACGCCGGCGGCGGCTGCCACCGACTCGATGGTCAGCGACTCGGGCGGGATCAACCGGTCGAGGAGCACGTGGCCCACCCGCTGAAGTGCTGGCGGCAGTTCAGGCAGGCGCCCCCGCCACTGCTGCGCCCAGGGCGGCGGCGCAACCTCGCCCGTCGCGCTGACGCGGCGGTCGGGGCTCACTCGAGGGGCCCTCCCGGGTGGGTTCGAAGAGAGTAGCAAAATGTTTCTTTCGCGAAGCAAAAGCACAAAAGTTTTCTGCCTCCGCCGGCGCGTTCGACAAAAAGAGCCAAATTCCTCTTTGGCAGGAAAAGAACCGGCGCGCTTGCCTGCACGCCTCGAGCCGCGGCGCCCACGCGCCTTTGAGCGGCAGGCTTCTGCGGACTGAGGTATAATCGGGCTGCCGGTAGCTGTCACCGTTGCCGGCACTCAAGGGTGAACGGTAGGGGCGGCGCCGCAGAATGAAGCGAGACGGCGAGTTCCTTCGCCTTGATCCCAGGATAGAGACGTCCGGTCTCTGGCCGGACTTCCACGCCCACTTCGTTACAGCGCTGAGCGATTGGCTGCGTCGGGGCCTCGGGCCTTCTTACGTGGCGCTGGTGGAAGAGAGGGTTTATGTGGCGTGGGAGGGCACGCCCGTCTCATCCAGCTTATACCGGCCTGATATCTCGGTGGCCGCGGTCTCCCCACGTTCCAGTGAGCCTTCGGCTGCCGCTGGCGGTACGGCCGTGGCCACCAGGCCCATCATCGTGCCCGTCGCGGTGCGTGACGAAGTCCGAGAACGCTTTGTCTCCATCCGAACGGCGCAG
>JBFMCJ010000061.1 GCA_040754675.1 Bacillota bacterium | reverse complement strand
CCCGCACCCGAATGAGCCGGTGGGCGCGATGACCATCGACTTCCTCGCCCACCACCTCGTGGCCAACTCGGGGCTGGCGGAGCGGCTCCATACGACGTGGTTCATGGTGCCATGCGCAGATCCGGACAGCACCCGTCTGAACGAGGGCTGGTTCGACGGGCCGTTCACCGTGACGAACTACGCCCGGCACTTCTACCGGCCCCCGGGGACGCAGCAGGTGGAGTGGACGTTCCCGTTGCACTACCGCAAGGCGCACTTCGAGCGGCCGATGCCGGAGACGCGGGCGCTGATGCGGCTGATTGACGAGGTGCGGCCACACTTCGTGTATTCGCTGCACAACGCCGGGTTCGGCGGGGTCTACTTCTACATCAGCCGGGCGGTGGAGGGCGGCGCGCAGAGCGGGCAGGGCGCTGGCCCCGGGTACGGGGCCGGGACGGGCGGCGGTTCTGGCCGCAGCCGAACCCTTTACGAGGAACTTCACGGCATCGTGCGAGAGGTCGGCGTGCCGCTGGCGCTCGGGGAGCCCGAGATGCCGTGGGTGCGGAGGTTCGAGCAGGCTATCTACAAGCTGCCCGAGGCCAGGGAGGCGTATGACTACTTCGCCCGGTTCGTCGATGAGCAGCGCGTGCCCGAGATGATGCACGGGGGCGGTTCGTCGGCGGAGTACGCCGGGCGGTACGGCGCGCTGAGCTTCGTGTGCGAGGTGCCGTACTTCTACGATGCCCGCATCCAGGACGAGACGCCGACCGGGCGGAGCCGGCGGGAAAGCGTGCGGCGGGCGATCGAGGCGAGCCGGGAGTGGCTCGCCATCGTGGGGCCGGGGCTGGAGGCGCTGCGGGTGCACGTGGAGATATCCGGCCGGCCGGCGGGCGACTCCGTGGGGGCCATGCTGGCCACACTCGAGGAACGGGTCGCCAAACTCCCGGGGCAGCTCGAGGCGAGGCAGAAGTGGGCTGAGAGCGACCCCGAACTCGAACGGCCGGCGACGGTGGCCGAGGCGTTCGACAGCGAGCTGGTCATGCGGTTTTACGAGCTGCTCAACCTGGGCGTTTTCCTGCGCCTGTGCGACGAGGTGCTGTTGGAGGGCCGGGCGCCCCGGGAGGTGATTGAGCGGGTTCGAGACCAGGCAGAGCAAGCCTTCAGCCGGTGGGCCCAGGAGCTCGAGCAGCAGTTCAACTACCGGGCCATCGAGATTCCCCGCCTGGTGGCGCTGCAGGCGGCCAGCGGCCTGGCGGTGTTGCGCCACGTAACCGCACAAGGCCCGCGGCCCGGTCCCACCTGAGAAACCTGAGAAGCCGGTCCAGCCTCGGAAAGCCTGTCTCCGGGTTGAGGTACTGGCCCGTAAGGCTCAGCGTGAGGGTATAATCGGGCCGGAGGACACCGAGCGCAAGTGAGGCGACTCACGCGGCTGCTCGGCGGGTCTTAGCCGCCACGGGTCTTAGACGCCACGCAACGCGAAAGGTGTGCTCGATTGCCCGGCGAATAGGGGCCGCGACAGGTTCGACGCGGGGCCCATGCGCTTTTGTTGTGCGGTGCCATTTGGTGAAGGCGGTGGTGGCCATGGATGATCAAGGCATATGTGACCCGGGAGGGGAGACTCACACAGGCCGACGAGATGACGCAGCGCAACTCGTGGGTCAACCTGGTCGCGCCCGGCGAGCAGGAGGTGGCCGCGGTTGCGAGCGCCCTGGACATCCCGGCCGATTTCCTGACGGCGGCCCTCGACGCCGAGGAACAGCCCCGCGTCGAAGTCGACGGCCAGCGGGTGCTGCTGTTGCTGCGCTGCCCCGTGGTGCGGCCCGATCCATCGCTCACCCGCTATGAGACCCTGCCGCTTGCCGTCATCGTCACCCCTGCCCACCTGGTGACGGTCTGCCTCGAACCCAACGAGATCGTCGCGCAGCTTGTTCAGCAGCCGAGCGTTCACACGGCCAAGCGAACGCTTTTCGTGCTGCAGGTGCTGTACCGTACGGCGGCGCAGTTCCTGCGCTACCTGCGCCAGATCGACCGGCGAACCGACGAGATCGAGCGGGCGCTGCACCAGTCCCTGAAAAACGAGGAACTCATCAAGCTCCTGGAACTGGCCAAGAGCCTCGTCTACTTCACCACGTCGCTGCGCGCGAACCAGATCGTCATGGACAAGCTGATGCGGCTGCACCTGCGAAGCGACAGCCCCACGAACGGCGCCACCGCCAATGACGCCACGATCACGCCGCCGGCGGTGCTCAAACTTTATGACGAAGACAGGGAGCTCCTGGAGGACGTCATCACGGAAAACCGGCAGGCTATCGAGATGGCCGACATTTACAGCAACATCTTGAGCGGCATGATGGATGCGTTTGCCTCCGTCATTTCCAACAACCTCAACATGGTGATGAAGTTCCTGACGTCGGTGACCATCGTGCTGGCGCTGCCGACCATCGTGGCGAGCCTGTACGGCATGAACGTGCCGCTGCCCATGCAGGAGTCGCCGGTGGCCTTTTGGGGCGTCCTCGTGAGCATCGCTCTCCTGTCGGGCGCGGCTGCGTGGTGGCTGGCGAGGCGGCGGATGTTCTAGCCCGCCGCCATTGGCAGCCAGGGCAGCCGTATAGCGGGGCCTCACGGGGCCGGCAACGCTGCGTCGTTGCTCCGGACCTCACCGCTTTGGCCGGGGCACCGGGTAGCGGCGGCGGAGTTCGAGGGCCAAGGCAGCCGCAGCTGCGGCCTTGAGCAGGTCGCCCGGGACGTAAAGAAGGGCCCCGCTTATCACGGCCTGCCGGAAGGAGAGACCCGCCACCGCCGCCAGTACGGGCACCCCTATCGCATAGACCAGCAGCATGCCACCCAGCACGTTGGCGAGCAGGTAGCCCCAGAAGCGTCCCGGGAACCGCCGGGTAAACAAGGCGATGGCCCAGGCGGCCAGCGGCCAGCTTAAGAGGTATCCCCCGGTCGGGCCGAAAAGGTAGGAGGCCCCGCCCCGGCCGCCGGGGAGCACCGGTGCTCCCGCCACCATGAGCAGCAGAAAAACGACCAGCGAGAGGGCGGCCGCCCGCGGCCGCAGTACGCACCCGGCGAGCATCACACCCAGCGTCTGCAGGGTGATGGGAACCGGGCTCAGGGGCAGGGTGATGGGCGGCACCAGTGCCATGGCGACAACCACAGCCGTGAAGAGGCCCACGAGCGCCATCTCCTGAATCTCGACACGACGCGCGGTGCTCTGCTGCATGCTGCCGTACATGAGCGTGCGACTCCTCCCCGAGTTGCGGGCTGCAGGGTCCGTCCCTGGCGAAAGGCGACGGAAATCTGACCCGGGCAGCCCCACTGCGGGCAGGGATTCGCCAAACGTTAACCGGATCCTTTCCCCTGGTTGACAATTTGCCCGTAAACTGACCAGCCGACGCTGAGGGCCATCCGCCAGCTCGAAGCGCGGATAGCGCCCGAGGGGTTCTGACCGTACGCTGAGGTTACGCAACCCCCAGGTAGGCCTGGACGATGCGCGGGTTGCGATACAGCTCTCTGCTGATGCCCTGTTCCACGAAGACGCCGTTTTCCAGCACGTAACACCGTTGCGTCATGGTGAGGGTGCTGGCGACCTCCTGAGAAACCAGCAGGATAGTCAGCCCGTCCCGGGCATGCAGGGCAGAAAGGCTCACAAAGATCTGGTGGGCCAGTACCGGGGAAAGGGCCAGGGTAGGCTCGTCGAGGAGAAGCAGCTTCGGTGCTGCCATCAGGGCTCGCCCAATGGCCAGCATCTGCTGTTCGCCGCCCGAGAGGGTTCCCGCAAGCTGGCGGCGCCGCTGTGCCAGGGTCGGGAAAAGGTCGAAGACGCTTTCTAACCGCTTGTGGAAGGGCCCGTCCGGACGCACGCGCCAGCCGAGTTCCAGGTTCTCGAGCACACTCATCCCGGGGAAAAGGTGGCGCCCTTCCGGCACATGCACCAGACCCAGCCGGGCGACACGGTAAGGCGGCATGCGATCAACGCGATCTTCCCCAAACCAGATCTCCCCCTGCCGAGGCCGAAGCAGCCCGGAGATGAGCCTCAGCAGGGTCGTCTTGCCCGCCCCGTTGGGCCCGATGATGCCCACCATCTCCCCGTGGGCTACCTCCAGGGATACCCCTCGCAGCACCACCGCCTGGCCGTACGCGAAATCAAGCCCGCTGACCCTAAGCACGTCGCTCCCCCAGGTAGACGCGAATCACCTCGGGATTGGCCGCCACTTCTTCGGGGCTTCCCTCGGCAATCTTCCGTCCGAAGCAGAGAACCACGACCCGGCTGCAGAGGCTCATGATGACCCGCATGTTATGCTCTACGATGACGATTCCCAGTCTGGCCTCGCCTGAGATGCCCCGAACAAGGTCGACCGCCGCGCCCACCTCGGCGGGGTTCAGCCCGGAGAAGACCTCGTCCACCAAGAGAAACCGCGGGTTCAAGGCCAGGGCCCGGGCCAGTTCCAGGCGTTTGCGCTCGATTAGAGAGAGGTGGTGGATCGGGGTGTTGGCTTTGGGCCCCAGGCCCACCTGGCAAAGCAGATCAAAGGCCCGATCCTCCATGGTCGTCGAAAGCGGTAGCCCCTGCCCGGCGCTGAGCGGCACCAGGACGTTTTCAAGGGGCGAGAGCGCATGAAAGGGCCGGGGGATCTGGTAGGTCCGGGCAATGCCCAGGCGAGCCCGAATGTGGGGAGGGCTCCGGGTGATCTCCCTTGAATCCAGCCAGAGTCGCCCTTGGGTGGGCAGGTAAGTGCCGGCGATGACGTTGAACAGGGTCGTCTTCCCCGAGCCGTTGGGACCGATGACCCCCAGGATCTCCCCGGCTGCCACCTGTAGCGAGACCCCGCTTAGCGCGGCGAGGCCGCCGAAGTACTTCGATACGCGCTCAAGTTGCAGCAACGTCCTGCGTCTCCTTCGCCGACGGCTTCAAGTTGCGCGTCCACCCCACTGCGGTCGCCGGCACCAGCATCCCTTTCGGCCGGAACAGCATGACCAGCGCCAGCATCAAGCCGAAGAGCACCCTCGCCGTCTCCTTGCCTACGTAAACGCCGAGAAACTCGTCCAGGATGCGGACGAGTGAGGCTCCGAGCAGCGGCCCGGCCCAGTGCCCCGCGCCACCCAGCAAAGCGCTCAGCACGACCAGCACCGAGATGTTGAGGTCAAACATGGTTTCCACATAGATGTTGCCGCGCTCGAACGCATAGACGGCGCCGGCCATGCCGGTGATCGCGGCGCTGGCGCAAAGAGCGATCAGCTTGAGCCGTAACGTATCCACCGCCAACCCGGCGGCGACGTCCTCATCTTCTCGAATGGCGCGCAGACCCAGGCCGACCTTGCTATGCTGGATGCGCCAAGCCACAAGAACGGCCAGCCCGGCAAGGCCCAGTGTCGCAAAGTAGACCAACCGTCGGAGGCCGGTGATATCAAGCGGTGGCATGGGAAGCCACAGTCCCGCGCCGCCGCCTAGAAATGGGGTATTGAGGACCAAAACGGCCAGCACCTTGACAAAGAGCAACGAGCCGACCGTGAAGTAGGGGCCCCGCAAACGGAGAAGCGGCGCCCCTACCACCAACGCGACAGCCGCGGCCACCACGCCCCCTAACAACATCAGCAGGGCCAGGCTCGCCGGTGGCCCAAGCCCGGCGGAAGGCAGTAGGGTTAGACTCGCCAGCGCTGCAGTGTACCCCCCGATGCCCAGGAAGGCCACATGACCGAAGCTGAGGTAGCCCGTGAAGCCGCCGAGGATCGTCCATCCCACCGCCATGGCCGAGTACAGGAAGGTGAAATAAAGAAAGGAGAGGGCGTACTCCGGCGGCCTCAGCAGAGGCACCGCCGCTGCAACTGCACTCGCCACGACCATGCTCAAAAACGGAACAGCCCGGTGGGTCGCCACAAGATGACCCCCATCAGCATGCCGAACAGGATGAGCGGCGTCCAGGAGAACGGAATCAACAGGCCGACGGCGGTACTCGCGAGACCAATCAGCAACCCTGCCAGCGCAGCTCCGTAAAGACTTCCCACTCCGCCCACTATCACGATGAGAAACGCCCAGATGAGCCATTCGATGTGCACGGTCGGGCTGAAGGCGTAGACCATTCCCATTGCGATGCCTCCCAGGGAGGCCGTCGCTGCGGCCAGACCAAAAGCGAGCCCCGTGACCCGGTCGCGGTCGATCCCGTAGAGGGCGGCCCCCACCTGGTCCTGCCAGACCGCGCGGACCGCCTTGCCCGGGTGGCTCCGATACAAGAACACCCACAAGGCTGCCAGGCCCAGCCAGGCCAGGGCCGCGGCGAGCAGAGTCGCAAGCGGCACCCTGGCGCCCAAAAGTGCAACCGACCGGCCGGCGACGGACAGGTTGAGCACCCGGGGGCCTGGCCCCCAGCGGCCTGCCAGGATATTCTCAAAAGCGATGCTGAGGCCAAAAGTGATGACGAGCGTGGCCAGGGAGAAATCCTGCGCGCGCCGGGCGGCCGGCCGGACCAACACCCTGTACACCAGCACCCCCACGGCGAACCCGAACGGTGCGCTCACCAGCAGGCTCACCGCGAGCCCTCCTGGCCCCCGAGAGGCAAGCGAATACGCCAGGTACGCACTCGCTACCGCAAGGGCCGAGTGGCTGATGTTGATGGTCCCCGTAGCCCCCCAGACCAGGCTAAAGCCGGCGCTCAGGAAGGCCAGCACGGATCCCAGGAGTACGCCGCTGATCAGGGCCTGAACCGTCTGTTCCATGTCGGCCGCCCGAATGAAGATTGACAAGTGCCAGATGCAAACCCGCTCATCTTCTCCACGGTGGCCTCGGGTAGACCGGATCGGCAGTTCGGGCAAAGAGGGGCCAGATCAACTCGACTTTGCCGTTGATCACCTGCGTCGTGTATTCGTACGGTTCGGGAAGCCCCGTCTCGCCGAACTTCAGCCTCCCGGCGATGGTGTCGATGGGATGCAGCCTCAGATAGGAGGCCAGGTCGTCGTCCCCCAGGCTCTTGCTGCCTTCCACCGCCTTCTCCAGAGCCTGCGCCCACGCGTACCCGAACAGGAAGTACTGCGGAGGTTCGTCCAGAGTGAAACGCGCCTTCACCACGTCAACGAGCCGGGAGAGCCCTGGATAAGGCAACTTGTGGTGCAGGGGGGTTCCAGAAACCACGTAGTCCCCATCTGGCCCGAGCTCCTTGACCCACTCAGGTATGATCGATCCGATGCCCTGGAGGAAGAGCTTCGGATTGTAGTCGAGAGCTTTCATGGCGCGAACCGTTTGCACGCCCTCACCGAAAAAGCCATTGGCGATGAAGAGGTCCGCGCCCGCCCCTTTCGCCTTTTGCACCAGGGGCTCGGCCGAGGCAAGCGGCAGGGTGTAGAGTTCGTCAACCACCAGTGGTATTCCCAGGCTCTTCAAACCGTCAACCATGTTCTTCCGGACAGCCTGGCCGATCGCGTTATTGAGGGTAATGGCCGCAGCTCGCTGTGGCCGCTCGGCCGGATTCATCGTGGCCAGCCACTTCCAGACACCTGTGTACCACCACTCGCCCATAAGCGGTGGAGCGCCAAAGGAGTACTTGAAACCGCGACTGAAGGAAGCCATGTGGCCTCCCATGGAGATGTAAACCTTGCGATAGCGCTCGGCCACCAGCATCTGGGCCGCGGCCGAGGTGCCCGGATAGCCTCCGAGGATCAGATCCACCCGGTCAACCGAGATCAGGCGTTCAAGCAAGCTGGTCGCTCGCTCTACACTGGAGGCGTCGTCCAACACCCGGAGTTCTACGGGACGGCCGAGCAGGCCTCCCCTGGCGTTTACCTCCTCCGCCCAGTATTCGTAACCTCTCTGCACCCAAGTGCCGGTATCGGCAAATGGTCCGGTCAGAGGAAGGGTGCAGCCAATGCGAACGGGAGCCCCCGTCTGCGCACGGAGCCTCCGGGAGCCAGGAACAAGAACCGACATCCCGGCGAGCGCCGCGGCCTTCAACACGTCTCTGCGGGCGATCTTGTTCATGGTTTTCCTCCTCTCCTCAAGCGGCTCCCAGGTCGACCAGAGCAACGACCCGAGCCCAGCCCGCACTGGCCCCCTTGATCTTGGCAGGAAATGCCATGACGGTGAATCCGTAGGGGCGAGGAATCTTGTCGAGGTTGGCCAGCTTCTCGATCTGGCAGTACTCATTCTCCAATCCGTAGAAATGTGACTGCCAGAATTCATACCGGCCTTCCAGTGCCTCTTTGAACATCACGTCAAAAGGCCGGTCGATGCCCCAGGCGTCAATACCGATGAGTTTGACGCCCCGTTCCACCAGGTAAGCCGTCCCCTCCCGGGTCAGGCCAGCATGGAGCACGTCGTAACCCTTCTCTTTGAATCGCTTGTACGTGTCCGTACGGATCAAGACAATGTCGTAGGGCTTGAGGGCGTAGCCGATCTTCCGAAGGGCTTCCTCGATGTCTCGTGCGGTGATGCCCTCCCCGCGCCTCTTGTGGGTCATGTCCAGCACGACGCCGTCGCCGAAACACCAGCGAAGCGGGACCTGGTCGATGGGGCGGGCAGGCCGCCCGTCCACCATGCGAGGGCCATAGTGATAGGGGGCGTCGACGTGCGTTCCCGAGTGCGACGAGAGAGTTGCAACCTCGACCGCCCAGGCGTACCCTCTCGGGAAGATCCTGGACAGCACATCTGGAGAGAGCTTGAAGATCTCGGCCCCCAGCTTCATGCCCTCTACATGGTCAATGTAGCGAATCTCATGGCGGTTTGGTTCAAACGGCGCCGTCTCGTTCTCGAGCGTGTCGCTCAGGTCGATGAGCACAACCCGGCGCCCACCCCATTCAAATTCCTCCATTGGCTCACGCCCCCTTTCCAGCGCCCAGAACGTCCGCAATGATCGTCTCGAGGACCGACTTGGGCAGGCCGTTCTTGATGACAAGACCGGCCTGCTTGATCCGCCGTACGATCTCGTCCTCTTGCTCCGGCGTGGCGGAGAGCCCCCGCTCCTGGAGGAAGGCCTGCACCGAGTTATGGCCGCTTCCTCTTCCAGCAATGATGGCGTACCCTTCGCGGCCGACCGCCTCCGGCGGGTAGGGAAAGAGCGCATGCTTGCCGACATCGGTCCGGGCCATCTGGCGCAGGACGTGTACCACGATACCGGATTCCACCTCAAACAGCCTGTCCCCAACGATGGGCTTGTTGGTCGCGGGGCGAACCTTGGAAGTCTCGGCAAACAGATCCGACACCTGCTTGAGCCGCTTCAGGTCGATGCCGGTGGGCACCCCCAGCAGCAGCTCCAGCGCGACGGCCACCTCTTCGGTGGCCACGTTGCCGGCTCGCTCGCCCAGCCCGTTGACGGAGCAGTGTACCTCGTCGACGCCGGCGGCCACGGCCGTGATGGCGTTGCCCGTAGCCAGGCCGAAGTCATTGTGGATGTGCAGCCCGATGGGCACGCCGGGGAACCATGACTTCAGCTTCCGAATGAAGGCGTACATGGCCAGGGGATGGGACATTCCGAACGTGTCGGATACGGTAATGCGGTCAAGCTGGCCTTTCTGCAGGATGCCGTCAAAGAAGCGGCGGATGTAATCGAGGTCTGGGATGCGGAAGACGTCCCAGCCCATGAACTCCACATACATCCCGGCCGCCTTGCCCCAGCGGGAGTACTCGGCGATCTGGTCGATGAGGGCGTCGGGGGTCGTATCGTAAACGTACTTGACGAGATACGGGTTGATGCCGAACTCCAGGAGCATCCCGTCAGCGTTCGCCTCCAGGGTGGCCTTGACGTCCTCCTCTCGAACCCTCACCAAAGGGACGATCTTG
Source organism: Bacillota bacterium (assembly GCA_040754675.1). NCBI lineage: Bacteria > Bacillati > Bacillota > Bacillota bacterium. Next base: position 3,072 of record JBFMCJ010000061.1, on the reverse strand, counting down.
GCCCGCAGCCCCATACCGGCCAGTGTGCGAATCACCTCCCGATCCTCGGGCGTGGCCGGCAGCCCGGGTTCAATGGAGGCAACGCCCAGCTTGTCCAACTCCTGCGCGAGAAAGATCTTCTCCTGGGGCGTGAAGGCGACCCGAGGGGTCTGCTCTCCGTCGCGTAGCGTGACATCGTGAATGCGGATCTGTGAGGGCAGGTGCATTTGCTCCCGCACCTCCGGCCAGTAGTTGAACGGCGACACCCACCTGCCCTCATCAAAGTACGGCGGTTCGAGCTTTACCCCGAAGGCCGGCTCGACTCGCTTCATCTCGGGCCCCCTTTCACAGAGACTTCGTCTCGAATCCTGTCCAGAAGGCTCCCCTGCCGGATGTTCAGCAGCTTCTCGAAATACTGCCCGTAGGCGGGGCGCAGCTGATCCCCAAAGTCGGCGTAAATCTTGTTGACGTAAATGTCGTGGCGGATGTAGTTGGTGACCAGCGTGACGACCGCCCTGTTGCCGCTCCAGACCCCTATCCAGCCTTCCGGGCCGGATCCATCCATCAACATGGCCACCAGCCCGTCCACCACCAGGGCCGCTTGATTGGCGTGGCGCAGGTAGACCGTGGGAAGGGAGGCATGGGGAAACAGGTGAAGGCGTTCCAATTGGCGCGGCGTGGCGTCGCCGACCATGGCTCGGGCCTCGTCCGAACTGCAAAACACAATCGCCGAAACATGGGCTCCACCGTCTAGCGCATCAAAAACGGCGCCCTTCAACCGGGCAAGTTCGTTGAGCCAGAGGCTCAACAATACCTCGTCCTGCGCGGAACGGATGAGCTCGCCAGCCTTCTCCAGTAGCGAGCCGTACCCCCTTTCCTGCCAGAGCACGTCACCGGTGAAGCGCTGGATGGACCGGGCAGCGTGCCTGCGCAACAGCTCACCGGCCTCTTCGAGGCGAGCCTTGCGCTGTCGGAGCAGGTCTTCGAAGGGCAGGGGGACAAACTCGCCACCCATGCCTACCGGAGCCACCAGGCCCATCTCTTTGAGACGTTCGAGCTGTTCGTAGACCTTGGCCGAGGGCACCCCTGAGGCGCGGCTGATCTGGTTGCCGTTGGCGGGGCTGCCCCAAAGCAGGGCCAGGTAGACCTTGGCCTCCGTCTGGTTTAGCCCCAGATCCTGAAGCGCTTGCAGCAGCGTTGGCCGCCGAGCCATCCTACTACCTCGGTAGGAGATTGTTGCAGAAAGTTTACACGATTCCCAGGCGCAATGCAAGAGGTTATGACACCCGTTGGCAGGAAGGGCTCCCCCGTGGTCGGCAGGCTGCCGGGTCAAGACGAACGACGCCCTTGCCCCGGCCTGAAGGCTTGTGGGTGAGGAGCGCGACGGCCGAAGGGTTCAGTACTGGCCCGTCCTCAGGGCACAGGATACGGCAGACACGGGGTTTGAGGGGGTCAGGCAACTTGGGAGGGATTCGAACCCTCGGAGGCCCGGTAGGACCTCACACGCTCTCCAGGTGGCCGAATAGCGCAACCATGCGGGTTTGCCATGCGTCTTGTCCCCAGAGAATCCGGCTGTTACGCCCCGGTTCAGGGACGGATTCAGGGACGGAGCCGATACATCATCCCGAGCATGGCCGTTCCTTCAAGGAGCTGCTGCGCCCAGCCGACCTGGGCCTCTACGAAGCGAAACGCCGGGGCCGCCGCTGCGCAGGGCGACGGGCCGAACGCTCCGGATCACCCTGGGCGCCCGGGGCGCAGACGCCGCCTGCGTACCCCACTTGGCGTGATGACCACCAGGTGCCCCTCGATCGCGTCGGCGCCGCCCGCCGCCATAAACGAGCGGAAGGACTCCGCCACCGTACTCGGGCGTACCATCGACGGAAAGCGTAACAACACGACGCCCGCCGGAGTCCAGCCCTGCTCAGCCAGACGGCCAAACTCCAGGTCCTGCGTGACGATGACGCGGCGCTGCGTGGTGGCGATCCGGGCCAGCTCTCATCCGGAAGTCCACGCGGGCCCTGCTCACGGGGATCCCACACCTCGAACCCGCCGGCCCGAAGCTGCTGGGTGATCAGCAGGGGCACGGACTCATCCACGAGAAAGCGCAAGGAACTCTTCCTCGTTGAGGATCTCGGCGGCAAGCGCCAGGCACGCCCTCACCTGTTCTTCAGTGATCGCATAAGCGGCCGTGACTTCCTCGATGGACGCGCCCCCAGCCAGGTTTCCGACGACCAGATGCACCGGAACCCGGGTTCCCCGGATGACCGGCTTACCTTTCAGGACAGCGGGGTTCACCTCGATCAGATCTCGCCAGGTCATGGTCGCTTCATCTCCCGGGGGGAATTCTAGCACGGATGGCCTCGTTGCCTCCGTTGCCTCATCCCGCGTTGCGCCGTTTTCCCTCGCCGGCTTGGGGCGTCCGTCTCTCCGCTGGCACAGGTCGAGCACGGGCGGCTGGCTGACCAAACGCTTCGTCTTCATAGCGGAAGGCCCCTGTCGGCCGCCGCCGACGTGTAGTGCAAGATAAGCCCCGGGTGTGCCTCGAGCCCCCATCTCCCGACGCGGCCGATGTCACGCCGATTTTCGGGCTGCTCTTTAAGGTTTGCATCAGGCTGACACCTGAGGCATTTCGCGCGTTGCAGGTCGTGGCCCAGGCGCACGGTTTGCCGCGCGGGCGGCTGGCAGCCCATTTGCTCGAAAGATCATCGAACAGCAGCAGGACGACGCAGCCGTCACCCTCTTCCTTCCTGGTGGCGATGGCCGCTGGCCTGCGCCGCGGGGAGCTGCTGGGCCTGACGTGGGCCGACATCGACTTCGAGGGGGGCCGCATCTGCGTCCGCCAGCAGTGGAACCGAACCCCCGAGGGCGCCTCGGGCCTGGTTCCCCTCAAGACGGAGGCAAGCCGGCGCGACGTAGAGGTGCCCTCCGACGTACTGGACGCGCTGGCCGCCCACAAGGTGACGCAGGAGGCCCAGGGGCTCGCCCCCCTCGTCTTCGACCGGGGTGATGGCGCATGCCCATCCCGCCGGAGCAACTCGACGGGGCATGGAGGCGCATCCGACAGGACCTCGAGCTGCCTGCCACCCTGCGCCT
>JBFMCJ010000060.1 GCA_040754675.1 Bacillota bacterium | reverse complement strand
CGAAGTCGAACCGCTCCACCGCCTCCACGAGCCCGAACATCCCGTAGCTCACCAGGTCGTCGAACTCCACGTACGGCGGCAGCATGACGGCCAGGCGCCCCGCCACGTGCTTCACCAGCGGCGCGTACTCCAGGATGAGTTGCTCCCGGATCTCGGGCGAGCGCGTCTTCCTGAACCTCTTCCACAGCCGCGCCAGCCTCGGCGATATGGCAGGCGTCGCCAGTTCGGCCTCAGGCTGTGCCACCCCTCCACGCCTCCCTAAAGAACTGCGCTCATGCTCGTCACAGAAGGCCCATGCGCCGCATCTCCGCCTGACGGCGCAGCACGAAGCGGATGATGCGATCCCGGTCCGGCTCCGCGATCTCCACGAACTTCAGCGCCACGCCGAACCCTCCACCCTGGTCTTCGCCGAGCGCCTGAACGCGCACCACCTCCGCGACCGCTTCCACGGTGCTCTCGGGGAGTTCGATGGCCACGCTGAGAAGCTGGCCCACGCCGGGCGGATGGGTTGCCCAGATGACGAGACCGCCGCCGCCCAGGTCCCGGCTCTCCGTCTCCACCCAGCGAAGGACCTGCCGATCCGCCCGCCGGGTCGGCCGCCACCGGACGGGCACCATGACGTTGACCCTGGTCCAGCTCCGCAGCTGGATGCGCTGCCACTGCGGCATCGCCAGGACCAGCATGAGCACGCCGTTCTCCTCGCGGTTGGCCAGCACTTCCGTATGCCCCTCAAAGCGAGCCCCCCGGGCCGGGTCGCTCCTGAGCACGTGCACGATGACCCGGGTGCCGGGCGGGAGCTGGAGCCGAGCACCCAGATGTATGGGCGCTGCCAGCGCGAGCCGGTTGTCGGTCAGCCCCTCGACCCTCGTGCGGTATCGCCCCGCCATGGGGCCTTCGGGCACCTCCATGTCCACCAGGTCGTTGACGGCGACGGGCGCTGGTTCGGACGGCACGATGGGTGCGCCTCCTTCATCTGGTCAGGCGAACCATTCGCCGCAGTGCGCCGCTGAGTCCTCCCCCGGATGTGACCGCTGGAAGCTCCAGCAGCCTGCGCGCCACCTCCCGGACGCCCCGCGCCGCAGGGCTGCGCGGCCAGCCGCGCAGGAGCGGCACCTGGTCCAGCACCGCTCGAGAGACAGCCGGGTCGTGGGGTACCGCCCCCAGCAGGGACAGCTCCACGCCGAGAAACCGGCCGGCCACGGCCTTGAGGCGGCCCGCCACCCGCATGCCTTCATCGGCGTTGCGGCACATGTTGACCACCAGGTGCAGCCGTGCCGCCGAACGGGTGCGGGTCAACACCTTGACGAGGCCATACGCGTCGGTGACGGAAGTCGGCTCCGGCGTCGCCACCACGATCACCTCGGGCGAGGCCTGCAGAAACGCCATCACCTGCTCGCCGATGCCCGCGCCCGTGTCGATCAGCATCACGTCCACCAGCCGGTCAAGCCGCCGCAGTTGGCCAAGCAGCCGCTGCAGCGCCTCGCCGCGCATCGAGGCCAGCTCCATGAGCCCCGAGGCGCCCGGGAGCACCAGCAGCCCGTCGGGGTCGCGACAGAGGGCCTGTTCGAGCGTGCACGTGCCGTCCGCCACGTGACCCAGGTGGTACTGGGGCACGAGGCCCATCAGGATGTCCACGTTGGCCATGCCCAGGTCCGCGTCCACCAGGGCGACGCGGCGGCCCAGTTCCTGCAGAGCCAGGCCCAAATTGACGGCCAGGCTCGTCTTTCCCACGCCGCCTTTGCCGCTGCTCACCGCGACCACCCGGGCCAGGCGGCCGTACGGAGTGGACAGGTCCGCCGTCTCATCCCTCGTCGCGAGCGGTTCGCTTCGCCGGCTCAGCACGAGCTCCCGCAGCGAGGAGGCCTGGTCAAAACGCCGGGAAAAGAACTCCGCCACGGCTTACCCACCCCCGTCGCTCACCGGCGCCCGCTCGCCGGCCGGTGTATGGCGTTCGCCAGGAAGCTCCGACTCCGGGATCCAGTCGCGCAGAAGCCACCTCGCCACCGTGTTGCCGTCGGCCACCTCGATGTCGTCCGGAACCGTCTGGCCCGTGGTGATGAACGCGAGCGGCTGTCCGGCCCACCGCGGCGCGTTCAGCAGGGCGCCGCGCCGGCGGGTCTCGTCCACCTTGGTCACGATCACCCCGGAGGGTTTCAGCGGCCGGTAGGCCTCGACCATCTCCATCAGGTCGGCCTGGCGGGCGGCCGCCGGCACCACCAGCATGACGGCGGTCTCGCCGGCCAGCGACCGGGTCAGAGCCAGCGTCTGCTCCAGCTTCCGCCGGTCTGACGGGCTGTGGCCGGCGGTGTCGATGAGTACCAGTTCCTGGGTAGCGGCACGGCAGATGTCCCGCAGTTGCTCCGAATCCTGGGCAACCCACAGGGGCAGGCCGGTGAGTTCGGCGTAGGTGCGCAGTTGATGAACGGCCCCGATTCGAAACGTGTCGGCCGTTACGAGTCCGACCTGCCAGCCGCCGATGAGGGCGAAGTTAGCGGCCAGCTTGGCCAGCGTGGTGGTCTTGCCGACGCCCGTGGGACCTACCAGCATGACGAAGCGCGGGTGACGGTCGCGCTCCCACAGCGGCGCGGTGGGCACGCTGGATTCGACCTGCTCGAGCAGGGCCCGGACCATCTTCATCCCGCTCGATCTCGCAAGGAGCGCCGCCTTCTGAACCATCTCCCACGCCAGCGACGCCTCCACGTCGCACTGCGTGAGGCGGTCGAACCAGACGGTCTCCTGGGCCCGCAGGTCCGGAGCAGAACGCCCGGCTGCGGCCGGCGGGGCAGGGCGGTTGGCGTGCGAGTTCGAGCCGATGCCGTCCAGGGGGGCCTGGCGGCCCGGCGGCACAGGTGCCCGGGGCGCGCCGGCGCGGGGCTCTGCGGGCCGGGGCGGCGCGGGGGGATGCACGGCGGTGCGGGGCTCGACGGCCGCGATGACCTCGACCCCCTCCTGGCCCCACGGCCGCCACCAGGAACGGAGGCGCCGCGTCTGGACGATCAGGGCACCGTCACCCATCTCCTCCCGGACCCTTTCCAGGGCCTGCTGCATGGATGGGGCTACGTAGCGCTTAATTCGCATCGGGGGCCTCCACTACCCCTTCGCTTGCTATCTGCACGCCGGGAGCGATCTCCCCGTAGGAGACCACCGGCAGGCGCGGCAGGCTTCGCTCGATTAGCCGGCGCAGGTAGCGCCGCACCGACGGCGAGCAGAGCACGACGGCCTGTCTACCCCGAGCCGCCGCCTGTTCCTGGGCCGTCGCCAGCCTCGTAACGAGCTGCTGAACGAAACCGGGGTCCAGAAGGGCGGCCGGCGAGGCGGCCAGCTCCTCCAGCCGCTGCTCCAGGGCAGGCGCCAGGGTGATGACGGGGATGACGCCCTCTTCGTCGGCGTAAAGGCGGGAGATGTGCCGGGCCATCGCGCTCCGCACCCGCTCGGTCAGGCTGTCGATGTCCCGGGTCTCCCGCGCCGAGTCGGCCAGGGCCTCCAGGATGGTCACCAGGTCCCGGATGGGGATGCCCTCCCGCAGGAGGTTCTGCAGCACCTTCTGAACCTCGCCAACGCTCGAAAGCTCGGGGATGAGCTCCTCCACGACGGCCGCGTTGGTGGTCTTCACGTGGTCGATGAGCGCGCGCGTCTCCTGACGCCCCAAAAGCTCGGCAGAGTAGCGGCGCAGCAGTTCGCTCAAGTGGGTGGCGAGCACCGACGGCGCGTCCACCACGGTGCACCCCAGAAGCTCGGCCTGGTCTCGCACCTCCTGCGAGATCCAGACCGCCGGAAGCCCGAAGGCCGGCTCCCTGGTGCGCACGCCGGCCAGCCTGTCCAGCGCCTCGCCGGAATCCATGGCCAGCAGGTGGTTGGGCATCAGCTCGCCGCGGCCGATCTCGACGCCCCGCAGCTTGATCACGTACGCGTTGGGCTTGAGCTGCATGTTGTCCCGGATGCGGATGGGCGGCACCACCACCCCGAGCTCCAGCGCCACCTGGCGGCGCACCATGGTGATGCGGTCGAGGAGCTCGGCGCCGTGCGCCTGGTCCACCAGGGGAATCAGACTGTAGCCGATCTCCAGTTCCACGGGGTCGGTCTGGAGCAGGCTCATGACGGCCTCAGGGCGCTTGGCTTCCTCGCGCTCCCGGGCGAGCGCCGCCACCCGCTCCCGTTCGCGGGACTGGTGCTCCTGGCGAGTCAAGAGGTATGCCGCCCCGGCTGACAGCCCCGAAAGGGCCAGGAACGGCAGCGTCGGCAGCCCGGGCACCATGGCCAGCACCAGCAGCACCCCGGCAGCTGCGCCCAGCGTTCGGGGCTGGCTGAATAGCTGGTGGGTCAGGTCGCGGCCCATGTTCTCCTCGGAGGCGGCCCGGGTGATGATGATGCCGGTGGCCGTCGAGATGAGCAGCGCAGGGATCTGGGTCACGAGACCGTCGCCCACGGTCAAAAGCGTGTAGCGGCGCAGCGCCTCGGTCAGGTCGTATCCCTTCTGGACAACGCCGACGCCGAGCCCGCCCAGGATGTTGATCAGGGTGATGACGACGCTGGCGATGGCATCGCCCTTGACGAACTTGCTGGCGCCGTCCATCGCTCCGTAGAAGTCCGCCTCACGCTCGATGGCGCGCCGGCGCGCCCGCGCCTCCTGTTCGGTGATGAGTCCGGCGTTCAGGTCCGCGTCGATGCTCATCTGCTTGCCGGGCATGGCGTCCAGCGTGAAGCGGGCTGCCACCTCGGCCACGCGTTCGGCGCCGCGGGTGATCACGATGAACTGGATGACCACAAGGATGAGGAAGATCACGAAGCCGACCAGGTAGTTGCCGCCCACGACGAACTGCCCGAATGCCTGGATGATGCGGCCGGCGTAGCCGTTGAGCAGGATGAGGCGTGTGGACGAGATATTGAGGGCAAGCCGGAAGAGCGTCGCGACCAGCAAGAGCGACGGGAAGACCGAGAACTGGAGCGGGTCCTTGACGTTCATCGTCAGAAGCAGAATGAGAAGCGACAACGTGATGTTGGAGGCCAAAAGCAAGTCGAGCAATCCGGGCGGCATCGGGATGACCATCATCATCACGATGGCCACGACCGCGAGGAAGACCGCGGCGTCCGAATAGCGGACTGCCTGCATCAGAGAACGTCCGGTGGTGGTACGCTGTCCTACCGCCATTTAAGCCGCTACCCCTCCCTCACGGTTCCGGAAGTCCACGCGGGGCGCCCGGCGGCTCGCCTTCCTGCGCGGCGCAGCCGGTACACGTAAGCCAGAACTTCCGCGGTGGCACGGTAAAGCTCGGGTGGGATGGACTGGCCCACCTGGACGGCGTCGTACAGCGCCCAGGCGAGCGGCGGGTTTTCGACGACGGGCACGCCAAACTTCTGCGCGGCGTCGATGATGCGGGAAGCCATCAGGTCCTGCCCTTTGGCCACCACCACCGGGGCGTCCATCCTCGCCTCGTCGTACTCCAGCGCCACCGCCACGTGCGTCGGGTTGGTGACCACCACGCTGGCGTTCGGCAGCCGCTGCATCATGCGCTGCATGGCGAGCTGGCGCATGCGGCTGCGGATGCGGCCCCGCACGTGGGGGTCGCCTTCGGTCTGCTTCAGTTCGTCCAGCAGTTCGTGGCGGCTCATGCGCAGGCTCTGCTCGTACTCCCACCGCTGGTAGGCGTAGTCGGCAAGCCCGACGACCAAGAGCGCCAGGCCCATGTGCAGCAGTTCCTGGAAAGCCACCTCCGCCACGAACGCCGCCCCCGCCAGCACCTGCATGGCCACGAGGTCGGAGGCGGCGGTGACCACCTGCTGGATGAACCTCCAGGCGGCCCACCCTACCACCACTGCCTTGGCGGCCGACTTCGCCAGCTCGAACGCGCCCCGCAGCGAGAAGATGCGCCGGAGCCCGGCGAGCGGATCGAGGCGCGACAGCTGCGGCGTAAGCGGCGTAGACGAGGTCAAAAAACCTACCTGCGCGATCTGAGCGGCGAGCCCCGCCACCACCAGCACGCCCACCACCGGGAGCACGCCTCGTGCCGCCGCAAGTCCAAGCCATCCCATCTGGCGCAGGGTATCCACGGTCATCTCCTGCTGCCAGAACGCACCCCCCCAGAACTCAGAGGCCAGGCGGCCAGCGTCGCCGATCAATACCCCGGCGGCCGCCTTGAGCACCAGCGCGCCGGCCAGCGCCACGACCGCCATGCCCAGATCCATGCTCCGGGCAACCTGCCCCCGGCGGCGCGCCTCCTGACGGCGGCGCGGCGTGGCGGGCTCCGTGCGCTCGCCGTCGGCAAAGCGCTGCAGATCGAACGGGGGCAGCCACTTCGCCTGCACTACTGGCCCGAGAGGGCCTGGGCCATCCGGAGCACCCATGCCCACATCTCCCCCCCGCGCCCGAAAGCGCCGGCCAGCACGTTGGTGAACGACGGCAGCGCCAGCAGGATGGCGCCGAACCCCAGCAGGATCTTGGCCGGGAACCCCACCACGAAGACGTTGAGCTGCGGAACCGCCCGCGCCACCACCGCCAGCGCCACGTCGGCAAGGAAGAGCGCGGCCATGACCGGCGCCCCCAGGCGGATCCCCAGCACGAAAGAACCGGCGAAGGCGTCCACGGCACCGTCCAGAAGCGCCCCGCCCGCCGAGGGCGCGCCCGGCGGCACCAGGCGCAGGCTGGCGGCGAGCGACCGGATCATCTCGTGGTGTCCGTTGACCCCGAAGAAGATGAGCGTCGCCAGCAGCACCTGAAACTGGCCGATCAGGGGCATCTCCTGCCCGGTCGTGGGGTCCATGACGTTGACCACGCTAAACCCCATCGGGAGGTCCACCAGCTGGCCTGCCAGCAGCACCGCGCCGAACAGCACGTTGACCCCGAACGCCATCACGAGCCCGGCGGCCACCTCACGGGCGACGGCGTACGCCCATGCAGCCCAGGCCGGGCCGCCGGCGTCGGCGGCGTACAGCGACTCCAGCCAGGCCCCCTGCGGTGCCAGCGGCAGCAGCAGAAACGCCACGACGCCGGACAGCCCCAGGCGAACGAGCCCCGGCACCCCGGGCTGCGCGAAGGCCGGCCGGGCCCCGAAGAAGAGGGCCGACGTCCGCACCCATATCAGCAGGAACGCCGCCAGTGAACCCATGCCGCTCGCCACTGTCCCCCATCTCGGGCCGGGCTTTTCCTAGCCAATGAACGCCGTCAGGTTGCCTAAGATCCGCTCGGAGAAGTCGAGCATAACGCGCAACATCCAGGGGCCGAAGACGAGCATCCCGCCAAAGACCGCCAGGATCTTGGGAATGAACGCCAGCGTCTGCTCCTGGATCTGCGTGGTGGCCATCAGCAGGCTGACCACCAGGCCCACCGCCAGGGCCAGCCCCACCATCGGCCCCGACACCAAAAGCACCGTGACGATGGCGTCCCGCCCCAGGGAGAGAATCTGCGCTTCGTTCATGTGTCGAGACTGACCCCCCGTCGCCCCTTGCCCGCCGTCGCCCGCCACCGTCCCGTCACCGTACGCTCGTCAGCAGAGCCCGCGTGATCAGGTGCCACCCGTCCACCATGACGAACAGCAGCACCTTGAACGGCAGCGAGATCATCACGGGCGGAAGCATCAACATGCCCATCGACATTAAGGTACTGGCCACGATCATGTCGATAACGAGGAAGGGGATGAAGATCAGGAATCCGATCTGGAAGGCGGTCTTCAGCTCGCTGATGACGAACGCCGGGATGAGAAAGTAGGTGGGCACCTGCTCGCGCCGTTCGGGCCGCGGCGAGCCTGACATCGAAACAAAAAGCTCCAGGTCTTTCTCGCGGGTGTTCCGGAACATGAAGTCCCGCAGGGGCTGCTCTCCCCGGCGGAGGGCCTCCTGCTGCGATATCCGCCCGTCCAGGTAGGGGCCGATGGCCTGGGAGTAAACCTGCTGCCAGGTGGGATACATGGTAAAGAAGGTCAGGAAGAGCGCCAGCCCCACCAGAACCTGGTTGGGCGGTACCTGCGGTGTGGAAAGGGCGTTGCGGACGAAGGAAAGCACCACCACGATCCGGGTAAACGAGGTGACCAGAACCAGAATGGCCGGCGCCAGGCTGAGGATGGTGAGCAACGCGAGGATCTGAAGCGTATTGACCAGGTCCGGCACCCTGGGCGGCTGCCCGTTGAAGCGAAGCTCGATGGAGGGCAGCCGGACCGCCGGCGCAGTCGGGCTGGCAGGGCCGGGCGCTTGTGCCGCGCCCGCAGGCGCGCTCGCGAGCGCCAAAAAAAGCAAGGCCAACGCAAGCGCCCTCAGTGGCGCAACCCGGTCACAGACGTTCGTTTGGCTCATGGGTTGAACGGTCGGAAGCCGCCTGTCCCCTTCCCCACCTGAACCAGCCGGACGCCAGGGTCTGTGCCACACTGCCGCGACCGGCGTGGCGGCGAAAGCCGGCCAGTACCTCTGGGTCGTCGATGGTTGCGATCCGGTGGATCTGCTGCCCCGCCACCCCGATCACCAGTGCCCGGCCGCCCACCTCAACGAGGTAAAGCGCCCGGCCTGGTCCGAGCGGCAGGGTGTCGAGGATGCGCATCATCTGCCTCGACCGGATCCCGCTCCTGCTGCCCACCAGCCGGGTGGTCAGATAAGCCAGGGGCACCAGGACGGCCAGCGCCCCGATCACCCGCAGCAGATCGCCCAGTCCAACTGCTGCCGCGTCCATGGCCTCAGGGCAGGTCCCGCGCGCGGCGGGCCCGCGTCACGATGTCGTTGATCTTCACCCCGAACTTCTCGTCCAGCAGCACGATCTCGCCTCTGGCGATGAGCTTCCCGTTGACGATGACGTCCGCCGGTTCGCCGGCGAGCTTGTCCAGCTCGATGACGGAACCCCTGCGAAGACCCATCACCTCACCCAGCGTCAGTTTCGCCCGGCCGATCTCGACCGAAAGGGTGACGCCCACGTCGAGCAGGAGGTCGAGGTTACCCTCCGGCTCACCCGCGGGTTCCGGCTTCAACTCCCCGAAGCGCACCGGGTGCACCTCGGTGACCGGCGGGAGCGAACCGGGCGCCGGCGGCCGGGCCTGGCCCGCGGGGAGCGTCAGGCGCCCTGGCTCGCCCCGCGCCTTACTGGATGACAAGCTGGGTGTAATAGACGTTCACCACTTTCCCTTTGGACACCAGGCGCTGCAGAACCTCGACCAGCTCCTTGCGCAGGGCTTCGGCGCCCTCCCGGCTGGAGAGGTCCTCGAAGCGCTTGCTGCGCACCACCCCGATGATGGCATCCTGTACTTGAGGCTGGCGGCGCTGCAGCTCGTCGATCACCTCGCGCCGGTCCACCTCGATCACCACGCCGAGCCGGGCGTAACGGATTCCCAGCCCCGGCCCGGGCGCCAGGTTGACGATGAACTCCCCGGCGTCCAGCGTCGGGCCCAGCGGCGCCGGTGCGGCGGCCTCGGCAGAGGCCGCGCGCCGCTCGACGACCTGGGCTGGAGCCTGGGTTGCCTCGGGCGCCCTCGCCGGCACCGAGCGGTTGAACATCAGATAGGCCAGAAAGGCGCTCCCCGTGGAGGCCAGGATGATGAGGGCCAGTGCTGCAACGGCCCAGGCGATGCCCGCCCCTCGCTGCTGGGGCTGCTGTGCTTGAGGAGGCTGCTGCGGCGGCACCTGCGGCTGCTGAACGGCCATCCTCCATCACTCCATCCGTGGCAAAAGCGTCACCGGGCCTGCTCCTCCGTGAGGCCCAGCTTGAGAATCACCACGTCAACCCGGCGGTTCTTCTGGCGGTTGGCCGCCGAAGTGTTGGGAACCAGGGGATGGTACTCCCCGTATCCCGCCGCCGACAGGCGGCGGGGTTCGAGGCCGTGTTTCTCGATGAAGTAGCGCACCACCGTGGTCGCACGGGCCGTGGAGAGTTCCCAGTTGGACGGGAAGCGCTCGTTGTGAATGGGCAGGTTGTCCGTATGCCCCTCTACGCGCACGGGGTTGGGGATTCTCTTCAGCACACCCGCCACCACGCTCAGAACCCGCTGCGATTCGGGCCGCAGGTCGGCCTTGCCCAGGTCGAAGAGCACGCGGTCGGCCATCCGTACCACCAGCCCGCGCTCTTCCGGCACGAGCTGCACGTCGGCCGACACGTTCTCGGCCTCCAGAACACCGCTGAGTTCTCGGTAGACCTGCTCGAGTTGAGCCTGGGAGCCCTGGCCCGCCAGGTTGGGGGAAATGGCGATGGGCGGGTTTCCCACAACGGTTTCCCGCTGGAAGGTGCGGCCCGTCTCCAGAATGCCGACGGACGCCCGGAAAGCCGAAAGCAGCTCCTGGAAGCGCTGCACGTCCACGCTGGAGATGGAGAACAGGATCACGAAAAACGCGAGGAGTTGGGTCACCATGTCCGAGTAGGTGACCATCCACTGGGGGGCTGCCACGTTCACACCGCTCCCGCGGCGGCGCCGCCGGCCGGCGGCGTTACCGGGCCCGGGCACCGGTCGTCACCACCTGCTGGGCCGGCCTGGCAGCGGCCTGCGTCCTGGGCTGGCGTGCGGCCCGCTGCGCGGGCGGCAGGAACGAGCGCAGCTTCTCCTCGACGATGCGCGGGTTCTCGCCGGCCTGGATGGACAGGACGCCCTCGATCATCATCTCCCGCATCATGACCTCTTCGTCGTTCTTGACCCGCAGCTTGCCCGCAATGGGGTTGAAGATGAGATATGCCGACAGCGCCCCGTACAGGGTCGTCAGAAGCGCAAGCGCCAGGGCGGGGCCGACCGTGCTCGGGTCGTCCAGCTTGCCGAGCATGCGGATGAGCCCGACCAGCGTTCCGATCATGCCGAACGCAGGGGCATAGAGCGCCAGCGATTCGAAGAAGGCCTGGCCCTGGCGGTGGCGCTCTTCGATGAAAGTCAACTCGATGTCCATGATGTTGCGGACAAGTTCCGGATCCGTGCCGTCCACCACAAGTTGAATGCCCTTGCGCAGGAACGAATCGTTGAGCTGCTCGGCCTCCTCTTCCATGGCAAGCAGGCCTTCGCGGCGGGCCTTCTCCGCCAGGCGAACGATGAGGCGGATCAGGTCGTCGGCGTTGAACCGGCGCTGCCCGGTCGCGATGCGGACAACGCGCAGGGCGTTTCGCAGGTGCTGGCCCTGGTAGTTGATGATCGTGGCCGCCACCGTGCCGCCCATGACCAGGATGAACGAGGGCAGGTCAAGGTACTGGCGGACGCTTCCGCCGAACGCAATCGCCCCGCCGATGAACCCCAGGCCCATCAGGATACCGAGTATCGTCGTCAGATCCACAGCCGCGCTCCCTGCCCGCCCTGCTTGCTTTTCTACGGTACCTGCCGCTCCGGTGGCCGGGATCCCGCCCGGCCGACGGGCGGCCTCGAAAGTTCGGACAGCTCCGGGCCGGCCACCCGCCGCCGGTTGAACAGGATGACGAGCCCGATCACCTCGTCCACGCTTTCGGCCACCACCAGCTTGCGGCCGCTCACCAGGGAGATGACGGTGTCGGGGGTGGACTCCACCATCTCGATGAGGTCGGCGTTGACGACGAACTCCTTGCCGTCAAGCCGGTGCACCTTGATCGTGAAGCCCACCTCCCTCGTCCGTCTTCACCCGGGCCGGCCTTACAGGGCCGGCCTTCCCAGTCATGACAAACCGCTCACTGCGTTGAACTCAAGTCCTACCGCTTGAGTGTCATCAACTCCTGCAGCAATTCGTCGGACGTCGTGATCACCCGCGAGTTGGCCTGGAACCCGCGCTGGGCCAGGATCAGGTTGGTGAACTCCTGCGACAGGTCCACGTTGGACATCTCCAGGAACCCCGGCACGAGCTTGCCGCGGTTTCCCGAGCTGGGCTGGCCGACGGTCACCGTGCCGGTGTTACCCGAGACCGTGAACAGGGTGTCCGACTGCTTGACCAGGCCTTCCTGGTTCGTGAAGGTGGCCAGCGCGATCTGGCCGAGATCCCGGGTCAGGTCGTTTGAGAACACGCCCTTCAGAACTCCCGCATCATCGATCGTGAACCGCACGAGATAGCCCGGCGCGTAGCCGTTCTGCGACGCCAGGGTGGGGTTGTTCGCCTGGGCGTACTGAGTCATGGCTGCCCAGTTGAGATCGATATCGATGTCGGATGCCCCGTTCGTTAAGGTGAACTGCAGGCCTGGTAAACCAGTAGATGTAGGAGTTTGGGGAGCGCCCGATTGGTCGAAAGAGATAGGAATGGGAAGGCCTCCCGTAGCAGGGTTACCGTCCAGAGTAGCATCACCAGCCTGGATTTCCCACTGGTTGTTATCGGTCTTTGTGAACGTGAGAACTAAAGCGTGGCTGGTACCCAGCGAGTCGTAGACGTCGAACGACATGGTAACTGTGCCATTGATCGGGGTACGACTGTCCAGGTTGCCGGAGAGATACACCTTAGACGTGGCTTGTGCAGGGATGGTGGTCGTGATCGGAAGGGTCAGCGCATCGATGGCCTGGCTGGTATCGACGACGCCCGTCGCCGGATCCGCGTTCCACCCCATCACCTTCATGCCGTTCGCGTAAACCAGGTTGCCGCCGCTGTCCACCGAGAAGTTGCCCGAGCGAGTGTAGTAGCGGGTCGTACCATCCGTCGTGAGCACGAAAAACCCGTTGCCGTCGATGGCAAGGTCCGTGTCACGCCCGGTGGCCTGCGGCGCCCCTTGCGTGAACAGCGTGTCGATGGAACCCGTCGTCACGCCGAGCCCCACCTGCAGCGGGTTGATGCCCCCCTGGTTGCCCAGCGGCCCCCGGGCGCCGCGCAGGAGCTGACTGTATACCTGCTTGAACGTCATGCGTCCGGCCTTGTAGCCGGCCGTGTTGACGTTTGCGATGTTGTCCGCAATCACGTCCATGTCGAGCTGGTGCGTCCGCATGCCCGACACGCCCGAAAACAACGACCGCAGCATGGAAAACCTCCTGCCTCCTTCCGGCCGGGGGCGCCCCCTGGCGCCTCCCGGCGGGGTTCCGGTGCGGCCGCCTCGGTCGTTCGGCGGCCGCCGCTGCAGGCCCCCTCC
>JBFMCJ010000059.1 GCA_040754675.1 Bacillota bacterium | reverse complement strand
GTCTCGGCCGCCTGCCACACGTCCGGGTGAAAGGCGCCCAGAAGCCAGCTCGTCAGGGCCGTTACGGCGGTTCCCGCCACCAGCCCCACCACCACGCCGATGGCGGCCATGACCCCGATCAGCCCCAGCTTGGCCCCAACCACCACGGGCCGCCGCCGGCCCCTGCCCAACAGGCGCTGCACCGTCCCCCACCCAAACTCGCCCGCCACCACCGAGGCGGCCGCGATGGTCATGAGCACGAAGCCGGGGAAGTAGAGGACGCCCGTCACGCCGCCGTAGGCCGACGGGAGCACCAGGTTGGCCCGCAACGCCACCGCCAGCATCTCGTGACGCATGGCCTGCGCCTGCCGTTCTTCCCCGGTGGCCTCCTGCACCTCGATGCGGGCGTAGCGCCGCACGTCCTGGTACGCCTGGTACGATACCCCTGCGGTGAGCGCCAGGAACAGCACCGATAGAAGCAGCATCACCCACAGCAGCCTGAGCCGGCGGGCCTTAAACATCTCGAACCGGACCGCCATCAGGACCTCGCTCACGCCCGCGCCCCGCCCTCCGGCACGACGCCCGCCGCCACTTCCATGAAGTATTGCTCCAGGGTGCTCCGCACCGGTACCATCTCGCTGACCCACAACCCATGCTCGGCCAGCATCCGGGTGAGTTCGGCACCCCGGTCGGGCGACGCCTCAACCCAGACGCTGTCGCCCTGCAGCCGCACCTGAGGCTGCCACGGTAAGGAACGGATGCACTCCGCCGCCCGGCGCACCAGCACCCCGTCCTGCGAGGCCTGCCCGTTCAGCCATGGATCGGCGCTCACCCGCAGCCGCAGGCCCCGGGTGCGCAGGAGTTCCTGCACGGGGCCTTGCGCCACCAACCGTCCCTTGACGATGACGCCCACCTCGTCGCACACCTGCTCCACCTCGTAGAGCAGGTGGCTCGAGAGGAAGATGGTGAGCCCGCGGCGCCCGAGCTGCCGGATGAGCTCCCGGATCTCCTGGATGCCCAGCGGGTCGAGCCCGTTGGTGGGTTCGTCCAGGATGATGAGTTCGGGGTTGCCAAGCAGCGCCAGCGCAATCGCCAGGCGCTGGCGCATGCCGAGCGAGTAAGAGTGGTAGCGGTGGTGCGCCCGGGAGAGGAGCCCGACGCGGTCCAGCGCTTCGTCGATCTCCCGGTTGGTGACGCTGCGCCGGGTCGAGCCCAGCACCTTGAGATTGTCCCGGCCCGACAGGTAGGGGTAGAACGCGGGCGCCTGCACCAGCGCCCCCACCCTGGCCAGCGCATCCGGATAGCGGCGGCTGCCCCACGGCGTGCCCAGCACCTCGACCCTGCCCCGGGTGGGGCGAATCAGGCCGAGGGCTATGGCGATGGCCGTGGTCTTGCCGGAACCGTTAGGCCCTACGAACCCGTAGACCCCGCCGGCCGGCACCCGCAGATCCACCGATTCCAGCGCCCGGACAGCGCCGTAGTACTTGGTGAGCCCCTCAGTGCGGATCGCCCATGGGCCTTCCGTACCCAACGCCAGTCGCACCCCTCACCCGCCGACCCGAGACAGCGCGGGCGAACGCAGGTCGCAGGCCAGCATCTCGACGAAGGCGCCCACGGTGCCGCAGACGTCCTCCAGGTGCTGGCGGTGCACGTGCTGGATCATATCAGAAAACCAGTGGTAGTTGGGGATGTTGCCCCCTTCGTCGAGGCCGATGAAGGTAAGGACTTCGTGGCGGTGCATCGCCGCCGGACCCGCGTCCGTGCTGAGAAGGAGCATGCGGCTCCAGAGGCTCAGCTGGCCGCCGGCCGCCAGGCGTTCGGCGGTGCGGCGCATGCGGCGGCCGCACGGGATCGGCAGCAGCATCCCCTCGTTGAGCAGTGCCCGCAGCCTGCCGCCGCCAACGTTGTCGATGTTCACGATATAGGAGGGCTCCTGTGCCCCGGGCGTGCGAAGGTAAGCCCACATGCCGCGGGTGCCGGCCTCCTCCGCCCCCGTGAAGAGAAAGCGCAGCCGGACGCCCTCGGGAGGATGCGCCGCCCAGCGTTCGGCCAGGGCCAGGGCGACGGCCGTCCCGGAACCGTTGTCGTTGGCCCCGTTGACCGGGCGGCCGAACAGCCCCGCCAGCGCCAGGAACCCCATGAGCACGGCCACGAGCGTAAGCCCGACCCACGCACCCCACCGCCACGGCTCCCACGCTGGCGCCCACCAGCCGGCCAGAGCGCCGGCCAGGAGGCTGGCGAGGGTCAGGCCCAGCGCCCCGTACGCGGCTTTGAAAAACAGGGGCAGCACCGGGCGAAACCAGGGCGCAAAGAGCCAGCTTGCCCGCTGCGTGTCGTAATGGGCGGTGACGACAACGGTGGGCGTGCCTTGCTCCGGCTGCTGCGCCATGTCACGCCGGGCGGGCAGCGGCTCGGCGATGACGTTTTGGCTAGGGCGGCGGGGGAGGATCAGGTCGAAGGCGGGCCGCGAAAGGCTGGCCTCCTGCACCAGGAGCGCCGCTGCGGCCAGCGACACCGCGGCCGCCAGCGTCCTTGCCCAGGGGCTGCCGGCCCAGAGCGCGCCCAGGGTGACCGACGCGATCACCAAGCTGACAAGCGGCGGCCCGGCGTAGAGCGTGGCCGCCGGCGCCAGGAAGGGCTGGATCTCCACCCGGTAGCCCAGCCGCCCCAGGGTCGACCCGATCCACTGAGCCGCCTCACGTTCGTAAGCGCTGGTCGAACCCCTGTGCGGCCAGCGGGTTATCTGGGTGAGGTATTCCCAGGCGCTCATGCCCGCCTCCCCGTGAAACTCCCCTCTTCCAGGATTCCCGACAAGGAAGAATTCGCCAACCTCGTGCAAGCGCCTGCGTGGGAAGTCCACGTCATTTTTCGAAAGAACGACGGCACGGGCAGGGCCGGCGGAGGGTGGAGCCGGCTTGCGCTTGCCGCCGGCGCTTCACCGTGTTAACCTTTTCTTGCCGTTGCAGCGCCAGGGCGGCGGGGGGCACCTTCCTTGGAACTCATCGACCAGTTCGGCCGCACGGTTCGAAAGCTCCGGATATCGGTCACCGATCGCTGCAACTTCCGGTGCGTTTACTGCATGCCGGCCGGACAGATTGAGTGGCTGCCCCGCGCCGAGCTGCTCACATACGAGGAGATCGCCCGCCTGGCCCGGATCATGGTCGGGATGGGCGTCGAAAAGGTACGCCTGACCGGCGGCGAGCCCCTCGCACGGCGCGACCTCGACCGGCTGGTGGCGCTGCTCGCCCGCATCGAGGGGCTCCGCTCCATCAGCATGACCACAAACGGTTACTGGCTGCCCCAGATGGCCCGCCGGTTGCGGGAAGCCGGCCTCGGGAGCGTCAACATCAGCCTGGACACCCTGCGTCGCGAGCGGTTCGTCGAGCTCACCCGGCGCGACTACTTCAGCCGCGTCCTGGAAGGCATCGAGGCCGCCCGTGAGGCCGGGTTGGGCCCGATCAAGATCAATGCCGTGCTGATGCGGGGCATCAACGACGACGAAGTCGGCGACTTCGCCCGATGGGCAGCCGAGATGGGGTTCGAGGTACGGTTCATCGAGTTCATGCCGCTTGACGGCGACCGGCGCTGGAACCGGGATCGGGTCGTGACGGCCGGCGAAATCCTGGAGCGCCTTCAGCAGCAACTCGGCCCCGTGGAGCCGCTCAACAACGACGCGTGCGACCCGGCGCGGCTGTACCGTGTCCGGACAGGCTCCGGACGGGAGGCCACCGTCGGCATCATCCCCACGGTCTCCAGGCCGTTCTGCCAGCACTGCGACCGCATCCGCCTGACCGCAGACGGCCACGTCCGCAACTGCCTGTTTGCCGTGGAGGAGCAGGACCTCAAGCCGCTGCTGCGGGGCGGCGCCGACGACCGGACGCTGGCGGGTGCCATAGCGAAGGCGGTCTGGGTCAAGTGGAAGGGGCACCTCATCAACCTGCCCGGGTTTGAGCGCCCCCAGCGGGCGATGTATGCGATCGGGGGATGAAACCCGGACCCCCGGCAGGCGCCAGGCCCGCCGTCAGGCGAGGCGTTCCCGTGAGGCGAGGGCCTCCTTGACGGCCTGGACGGTCTCGCGGCCCGCCCTCAAGCCCGCTTCAATGGCCTGACGGGCCCGCCCGAAGTCCAGGGTATCCACCGGCACCGGAAACTGCGGGCGAATCACCACGTCCGCCTGCCGCAGGATCATTTCGGTGTGCTGCCGTGACGCGATGGCCGCCGCCCGGATGAGGGCCTCGAGGCCGCTCTTGACGGTCGCGACCGGCTCATTGATGCTCACGTCGACCGCCACCACGACGTCGGCCCCAAGCTCGCGAGCCGCCAGCACGGGCACCAGTTCCACGAACCCCCCGTCCACCAGCAGCCGCCCGCCGAGGCGGACCGGCGGGAAGACCAGGGGAAGGGCAGCGCTCGCCATGGCTGCCAGGGCGGCATTGCCACGGGTCAGCAGGACCCGCTCGCCGCGTTCGAGGTCGGTCGCAACCACCCCGACCCGGACAGGGGCATCCTCGAGGTCGAGCCCCCGGGTCAGGTCGTTTAGAATCGGCATCACGTCAAGGAGCGGCGCACCCCAGCCGCGCAGGTTGGCGGTGACGATGCGTTCGGTCATCAAAAGGCGCCGGACGCGATTCATGAGGCTCTCTTTCTCCCCAGGGTAGCGCGGCGGGATCGGCGTGGGCAGGAGCGGAGGGCCTTGTTCGAGCCGGGTGATGATGCCGCTCTTTTCGGGGTCGCCGAGCGCGAACGCCACCGCCACGATGGCGCCCATACTCGTCCCGGCAAGGACGTCGACGGGAATGCCGGCGCGGATGAACGTTCGCACTACGCCCACGTGGGCGAAGCCGCGCGCCCCTCCGCCCCCCAGCGCCAGCCCGAGGCGCGGGCGGTGCCCGGCAGTGAGCGGCTCAGGGCGATCCCCTGACGCAGGATGCGACATCAGCATGGCTCAGGACGCGAAGCGGGCCGTTGGCCTGCCAGGGAAGGGGCCGGGCCGCGCTCAGGAAAGCAGCGGCTGCAGCCGCATGGCGAGCCCCATGTCGCCCTGGATGCGCAGCCTGCCGCTCATGTAGGCCGCGACGGGGCCAAGCCGGCCGGCGGACATCTCCTGGAAGTCGGCGACGCTCATCTCGATGGTCACGTTGGCGTTGGGGACGGGGCCGTCCTTGAGTTCGGCCTTGCCCTGGCTGATGACGACGGCCCAGCTGCCGCCGCCGTCGCCGGTGAGCACGAACTGGATCGCGGCGTCCTTGATGCCAGTCCGCTCCGGTTGGTCGTTCATGCGCTGAACCAGGCTCTTGAGGAATTCGGCCGCTGTGGCCATGGCCTAGAGAGCCCCCCTGCCGGTGGTGGATGGTCAGGGACACTGGCTTTGTTCGCCGGGAGGCGGCCCGCCTCCTCCGGCCGGCGGCCCGCAAGGCAGGGAGGTCCGCCCGGCGCGCAAACCGTCACCATGGGCTCGGGCTCAAACCAGGTGGCCGGTGCGGTAGAAAAAACGCAGAATTCCGTCAATGATGGCGTCGCACGCTGAGGCGAAGCGGCGGTTGTGTTCGGAGGGCGAACCCACCACGGGGCCCAGCACCCCCACAAGGCCCACGTGGGCCGGGAGCGCCGCAATGTCGGTTCCCAGGGTCGCGGTGCGGGGCACCTGGTGCTCGTCGAGGGCTGTCGGGAATCCCGGACGCCTCAACCGGGCTGCGCCGAGCGCCTGGCGGGCCGCCAGGAAGTCCTCGTCGGGTTCGACGGAAGCCGACCAGGCGATGACGTGGCCGTCCTCCTCGGCCTCGCCGGTGGTTCCGTCGACGACGATGACGAAAGAGCTGGGGAATTCCTGCGTGATGTGGAAGAAGACCGTGTCCAGGTTGTGCCGCGCGACCGGCTGGCCGGCCTGCCCGAAGACGTAGGGGTGGACCTTGGCCAGTTCGGCCGCGACGGTGGGGCCGACGGTGCTGGGGCGGTCGAGGGACAGGCCCATCCCGACGACCACCACCGGCTGACGCCGTCCGGTCTTGTGGTACGCATACTCCAGCAGTCTGGCCAGCCGGAAGTCCGCCGTCCAGTGGCTGGAATCCACCGTACCCAACCAGGGCATCGGCCGTCCAGCCCCCCTCGTCCCAGGGTATCAGCCCCGCCCCACCTGTGTCCAGGGCCGGGGCAGCTCACAGCAGGTACAGGTCAGGGAAGAGGCGGGGCACCAGGGCAGCCGTCACAGCAACGGCGACAAGCTGGCGCCGGGTGATCAGCCCCCGGGTGAGGTGGCCCACGGCGCCGGGATCGATGCGGGAACCGGTGACGCCGAAGTACTCGTCCACCACGTCGGCAAGCTCCCGGCCCGCCCTGGCCGCCCGAACCATCATCTCGGGCAGCATCAGGCGCAGGCCCTCGCCCGTTGAGATCGCCCCCCGGCGATCGGCCACGGCGGCGACCGTGACGAGCCAGCCGCGCCCCTGCTCGTCCAGGTGGATGCCGCCCTCGACCCCGATGCCCCACTTCGCGCCGGGCACCGCTTCGAGGGCCAGGCGCGCTCGCGCCTCCGCTCCTTCTTGCGTCTCTTGCAGGGAAAGAGGTTGAGGGCGAACCCCGCTGTCCACTCCGACGGACTGGACGCGACTTTTGCGGAACAGGCGGCGAAGGACGTCTTCGATGGGTTCGACCTTGGCGGGGTTTGTGGAACCCACCGCCACCAGCTCGGGGCCGGGCGCCACTGCCGGCCCGTACCCGGCCGCCCGGCCGGAGCTAATCGGCGTCATCTCCCTGAGGGGCCGTCCCGCTCTCCGACCCCTTCGACGCCGCAGCCGGGGCCGACTTGCTGCGGGAGGCCCGGCTGAAGGCTTTCAGCAGCTCCTCGAGCCGCTGCGCCGCCACCGTCTGCGACGTGAGGGCGTAGACCCGCATCAGGTGGGCCAGCATCCGCTCCACGAGCTCGCGGTCCGGCACCGGCTCCAGCATGCTCTCTTCAAACTGGTGGCCGCTTTCCCGGGCGAACGCCACCAGATCGTGGCGCGACAGCACCCGGCCTCCCCGGGTGGGGTCCACCCAGAACGGCACCGGCCCCGGCACGCCCACCACCACGTGGCCCGGTAGTGAGACGGCGTACGCATCAAAACCGGCCCGCCGGCCCACCACCAGGTACAGCGCGGTGAGCGAGAGCCCGACGCCGCTTCTGCGGTCGAGCACCTGGTTGATGCAGACGTTGTCGGGGTCGTAGTAATGTGCCTCGTTGCTCTTGAAGCCGAGTTCGTGGAAGAGATAACGGTTCACGGCGGCCGCCGCCTCGGCGGGGGTCATACGTCCAACCCGGCGGCGAACCAGTTCCTCTCCCATCTCCCGCAGGCGCTGCCGGTAGGAGGGTTCGTCCAGGTCGGGGTAGCGGGCTCGGGCGACGACGAACAGCCCTTCCTCCAGGTCGAACCTCCCCCGGGCCTGGCGCGCCAGGTGCGCTGCGCGCTCCTTCAGGGTCAGGAAGCGCACCTCATCCAGCAAAAGGCGAGCGCGGCCTCTCACGACGGGATCCGACTCCCCGCTCGCCGCGGCGTGCAACCACGGCAGCGCGTCGGGCCCCGCCTCCAGGAGCCGGGTGCGAGCCACCCTCACCGTGCGCTCGTCGCTGTCGCCCAGCAGTTTTACCAGGGCCTGTAGCTCGGACGCCGAAAGCTGCCTGCGGGCCACCGGCCGCTCGCCTGCCTCCCCTTTCACCTTATCAATCCGGCCGCACCGGTGCCAGTGCGCCGAGCCATCCGACGAAATCCGCCAGCCGGCCCTTGCCGTCTGGCTCCACGCCGCTTTGACCTCGGTCGATGCCCATGTCGGTGACCCAGTACGTGCGCATTCCGAGTTTCGCCGCCACCATATCTTCGTCCCGGTCGTTTCCCACCATGAGGCACTCTTCGGGCCTCACGCCCAAGCGGTCCGAGATTTCCCGGAAATACTCGAGGTTGGGCTTGCAGGCGTGCATGTTGTCCAGGGTCGTCACGAGTTCGAAGGACACGTCCCCCAGTCCTGCCCACTCCAGCCGCTGGCGCACGGCCGTCTCGGGAAAGACAGGGTTGGTGGCGATGATCACCCGCATACCCATTTCACGGACCGCATCCACGGTGGAGCGAGCCAGGGGGGTGGCCGGCGCATGGCGGCGCAGCATGCCGAAGCGTTCCGCGTAGAACCGGTCAAAGCGGGGGTACAGCCGCTCCCGCAGGGCCGGTTCGTCCGGAAGGAAAAAGCGCCGGAACTTTTCAGCGTTGGTCAGCTCGACACTCCGATCGTGGATCAGCATCTCGGTGGCCTTCCAGATCTCCCGGGCGAGACGCTGTGGCTCTATCAGGTCCCCGGCATATTCCCCCAGCGCCCGGAAGTAAAGGGGTAGGAACTCGTCCATGTCGATCCCGTTCAACGTGCCGTCGAGGTCGAACAGTACTGTGGTCACCGGCTGCGAGCGGCTCATCTTACAGCATCTCACCCCACATTGTGCCGGGGCGTCCTGCCACCTCGCCCACACTCGCAGGCCCGTCCCGGTTGCCACCCCTATGCTAGCCCGCGGCCAGCAGGCGATCAACGAAGCCCTGGTGGAACTTACCTGTGGCGCGGGCCAGGGGGGCGCCCCGCGCACCCATGCTCGCGAGAGGGGCGAGAAGAGCCGTGGTCGATCCCGTCGCCGTCATCGGACTTGTCATCGTGCTGACGGAACTCGTCAAACAACTCGCCACCCGGCTCGGCGTTAGCGCCGCGTCCATCAAGCAGGTGGTGGTGCCCATCTCCGTGCTGGTGCTGAGCGCCATGCTGAACGCGCTCAACGCCTACCTTTTCGCCGGGCCGGCCGTCGGGGAGCCGCCCGAGGGGGCCGTCCGGGATGCCATCGTGCAGGGCATCCAGTACGGTGCCATGGCCAGCGGCATCTACGGGCTCGGAAAGGCGGCCCTGGGCCGCTCGTGAGAGGCCGCCGCCTGCTGGCGGCCGCCCTTCCCTACGCAGCCGCCGCAGCCGGAGCGGCTCTCGTCGTCCGGGCGCTGCACACCGTGGCCCTGACCACCGCCGGCGGAGCCTGGGTCTACGGGATCCTCGACCTGCCCTACGCCCTGGCGCACACGGCCGGGGCATGGCTCGGACGGGCCGCGAGGTGGGCCGGTGGGGCGGCCGGCACGGCCCTGGCGGGTGGCGTGGCCGCCCTCGCGGCAGCCTCAGCCGCCCTGCTGGCACTCGCGGCGGCCCGCCGCAAATCCGGCCGCTAGCCCGCCCGGGCAAAGCGCCCCGCCAGCTCCGTGAAGAAGCGCAGGGAGCCCGGATTGATCATGGCGTCCGGGCTTACCGCCTTCTCCGGCGGCACGCCGGAGAGGATCCGCTTGACGGGCACCTCCAGCTTCTTGCCGTTGAGGGTTCGGGGAACCTCGGCGATGGCGTAAATCTCGTCGGGCACGTGCCGCGGCGATAGCTCCGACCGCAGGCGCTGCCGGATCCGCTGCTTCAGCGTCTCATCGAGCGCTGCCCCGGGCCTGAGCACCACGAAGAGGAGCAACTGCCCTTCCCGGCAGAGCTGCCCGGTGTCGACCACCAGGCTGTCGAGCACTTCGGGGAGCTCCTCAACCACCCGGTAGAACTCGCTGGTGCCCATCCGGACGCCGCCCCGGTTGAGCGTCGAATCGGAGCGGCCGTAAATGACGCAGCTTCCCCGCGGCGTGATCTTGATCCAGTCGCCGTGCCGCCAGACACCGGGGTACATCTCGAAGTAGGTGGCGCGGTAACGCTCCATGCCGGGCCCGTCGTTCCACAAAAACAGCGGCATGGACGGCATCGGCTCGGTGATGACGAGCTCGCCCACCTCGCCGACCAGCGGGTGCCCGGCCTCGTCGAAGGCTTCGACCTTCGCCCCCAGCATCCGGCACTGGATCTCGCCGGCGTGAACGGGCAGCAGCGGGCTCGACCCGACGAACGCCGTGCACAGGTCGGTACCGCCGCTCACCGAGCCCAGCAACAGGTCCTGCTTCACGTGCCGGTAGACCCACGCGAACCCCTCCGGCGAAAGCGGCGCCCCCGTGGAGCCGACGCCTCGCAGGCTGCTGAGGTCGAACTCCCGCCCCGGTTCGATTCCGGCCTTCATGCAGGCCTGGATGTACGGGGCGCTGGTGCCGAAGTACGTCATCCGGGTCTCCTGGGCGAAACGCCACAGCGCCCTCATGTCGGGGTGCGCGGGGCTGCCGTCGTACAGCAACACCGTCATCCCGAGGAGCAGCCCGCTGATGAGGAAGTTCCACATCATCCAGCCCGTGGTGGTGAACCAGAAGAACCGGTCCGCCTCGGCGAGGTCGAGGTGCAGCGCGATCGCCTTCAGGTGCTCCAGAAGAATGCCGCCATGGCCCTGCACGATGGCCTTGGGAAGCCCCGTCGTGCCCGAGGAGTACAGCACCCATAGGGGGTGGTCGAACGGCACCGGCTCGAACGTGAGCGGCTCGGCCGCCCCACCTGCGCCCGGAGCCGGCGCCATTTCATCCCACAGGTGGGCGTCGCGCAGGGACAGCGTGCCCGGCCGGCGGTCCAGGTACGGGATGACCACCGTGGCCTGCAGCGTCGAAAGCTCGCGCTGGATCTCGGCCACCGCCGAAAGGCGCGGGTACGGCTTGCCGTTGTAACGGTAGCCGTCCACGGCGAACAGCACCTTCGGCTCGATCTGCTGGAAGCGGTCCACCACGCTGCGACTTCCGAACTCGGGCGCGCAGCTCGACCAGATGGCGCCAATGCTCGCCGTGGCCAGAAACGCCACCAGCGTCTGCGGGATGTTGGGGGCATACGCCACCACCCGGTCGCCCCGCCGCACGCCCAGCCTCCGCAGCCCCGCCGCCACCGCCGCCACCTGGCGCGCGAGCTCGGCGTACGTCAGAGTGGCCAGCGGCCCGCTCTCCGACCAGGCCACGACGGCCGGGTGGCCGTCACGGCGGCGCAGGGCATGTTCGGCGTAGTTGAGCACAGCCCCCTCAAACCAGCGGGCGCCCGGCATGCGGCGTTGGGCGAGCACGCGCCGGTACGGGGCGTGCGATCTCACCTCGAAGAACTCCCAGATGGACGACCAGAACCCCTCGAGGTCGGTCACCGACCAGCGCCAGAGCTCGTCGTAGGAGTTGAACGAAAGGCCGCGCCGCTCCCGCAGCCACCGTACGTAGCGGGCCATGGTGCTGCCCGCCTTCTGGGCTTGGGAAGGTTGCCAGAGCAGCGTGCCCTCGGCCACGGCCGCCGCCGGTTGCCCTGCAAGCCCCCCGTGTTCCATGCTCCACGGTGCCCCCCTGCACCCATCCTACGGCAGGAAGACGATGGCGAGCGCCATCACCACGAACACGACCAGCATCACCGCCGTCGTATAGCCCATCACCTCTCCGGCCCGCAGGCGGGTGATGCCGAGCAGCGGCAGTGCCCAAAACGGCTGGATCATGTTCGTCAGTTCGTCGCCGAACGCCACGCCCATGATGGTCTTACCCACATCGACGTTGAGCGCCCTGGCGGCCTCGACCATGACCGGCCCCTGCACGGCCCACTGCCCGCCGCCCGAGGGGACCGCCAGGTTGACCAGGGCGGCGCTCACCAGCGTCCAGAACGGATAGGTGAGCGGCGTGGAGATGGCCACGAACCAGCGGGCGATGACCTGCACCAGGCCGGAGTTGGTCATGATGCCCATGATGCCGGCGTAGAACGGGAACTGCAGGATGACGCCGCTCGACGCCCGCGCCCCGTCCACCACCGCCCGGGCGTAGTTGATGGGCGTCCCGTGGAGCAGCAGCCCCACGACCAGGAAGATGAAGTTGACCAGGTTGATGTCGAGCGCAAAGATGCCCCGGGTGGCGAAGACGTTGACGAGGTAGACGATCCCGGCTGCGCCCATCACCCACACCAGCACCCGGCTGTTCTCGAGCCGCGTCGCCAGCGTCGCCTCCTGCGGGTCGGCAGCGGCGGCAGCAACCTCGGAGGCCGCAGCCACCGGCTGCATCTCGACGACCCGTTCGCCCCTGGGGTGCATGCTCATCAGGAGAAGCGGCGCCAGCACCAGGACCGCCAGCGCCACAACCAGGTTGAACGGCCGGAAGATGGTCTCCGTCAGAGGAACGATCCCGATCTGCTGCTGCAGGAAGTGACCCTGGGTGTTGACCAACAGCGGCGCCGAACCTGACAACCCGCCGTGCCAGATGAGAAGCCCCAGGTACCCGGCCGCCGCGGCCAGGGGGTAGTGCACCCGGATGCCGCGGCGCTTGCCGGCGGCCGCCACCTCCCGGGCCATGAGCGCCCCGGCGATGAGGCCGAGCCCCCAGTTGATCCACCCCAGGAGGGCGGCAACGAGGGTGACGAGGCCGATGGCCCCGGGACCCGACCGGGGCCGGTTGGCAAGCCACCCAAGAGCCCGCTGCATGACCGGGGCGCTTGCCATGGCGTACCCGGTCACCAGCACCAGGGTCATCTGCATGGCGAAGGCGAGGAGGTTCCAGAAGCCCGCGTACCAGTCCACGATGAGCTGATAGGCGCCATGAGGAGTGAAGATGAGGCCGAGCACGTACACCAGCAGGGTCAGCAGGATCGCGAAGATGAACGGATCCGGCATGTAGCGGCGACCCAGTTCGGTCAGGACTTCCCCTACTCGCTGCAAGCGGCACCCCTCCCTTGTAAAGTTGCAGCCGTTGGCAAGGCGATGCTACCCGGCACACGAGCCCCCGGGCAGGGGAGGCGATCGCTAATCGGTTTCGTGACTATTCGCCGGAAATCCTTGTGGGACCGTCGGAGAGGCCGCGGGCGCGGGTTATCCGGAGCGGAGCGCGCCCTTCGACCACCGGCGAACGGCGCGCTCCACCATGGCCGGGAACGGGCTGACCGAGTAACCGAGTTCGGCCAGCGCCCGGGCGGATGTGTAGTACATCTCCCGGCCCAGCAACCTCACGTGATCCCGGGTGAGCGGCGGCGGCCGGCGCGTGACGATGGCAGCTCCTTCCATTGCCCAGGCCGCCGCCCGCACGAGCGGCCGGGGAGCGCGGCGGGACGGGGGGCGCACGCCGGCAGCCCGCGCCAGCGCCTCGATCATCTCGCGAAACGTCACATTGTGGCC
>JBFMCJ010000058.1 GCA_040754675.1 Bacillota bacterium | reverse complement strand
CGAGACCACGACCCGGGGCCGGCTCAGCAGCCGCCCCCCGCCTGCCTTCTCGATGAAGTACCGCAGCATGCGCTCGGTGATGTCGAAGTCAGCGATGACGCCGTCGCGCATCGGGCGAACCGCCACGATGCTGCCGGGCGTGCGGCCCACCATCTGCTTGGCCTCGTCGCCCACTGCCAGCACCTCGCCGGTCTCCCTGTCGACGGCGACCACCGAGGGCTCCTGAAGCGCAACGCCCTTGCCCTTGACATAGACCAGGGTGTTGGCTGTCCCCAGGTCAATCCCCATGTCGCGACCAAACCAAGCGGCCATGTACCCATCCTTTTCCTTTCCCGGTCCCAAACCTCTGTTTTGTCCGGCCTCCGTTATGAGGCCGCCGCCCTCGATCCGCCGAAGAGCCCGAGCTCCTTGAGGCTGGCGTAGCGCCCGAGGCCGATCACCACGTGGTCGAGCACCTCGATGCCCAGGATCTCTCCCGCCGCCGCCAGCCTGGCGGTCAGGTGAACGTCGCCTTCGCTCGGGGTGGGGTCCCCGCTCGGGTGGTTGTGAACCAGCACCACCGCAGCGGCCGAATGCTGGATGGCCGGCTTGAAGACCTCCCTGGGGTGCGCCGGCGTCTGCGTCAGTTCGCCCACCGAGACCGGGCACGAACGTATCAGCCGGTGCCGCACGTCCAGCAGCAGCACCACGAACTGCTCCCGGTCCTGCCGCCCCATGTCCAGCCCGACCAGGTCGTAGACGTCAGATGGGGTCCGGATCTGAGGGCGCCGGTCTGCCCCCGAACGCACCAGCCGCCGCGCCAGCTCCACGGCAGCCATTACCTCAGCTGCCTTGGCCATCCCCACCCCCGGTACGGCCGTGAGTGCTTCCAGGGACGCTGCGGCCAACCCCGGAAGCCCTCCCACCCTCAGCAGCACCTGTTCGGCCAGGGAGAGGGCGCTCGCGCCCTTTCGCCCCGTGCGGAGCAGGACGGCGAGAAGCTCGGTGTCGGAGAGCGACGCCGGATCCCCGGTAGCCAGCCGCTCCCGGGGGCGCATGGAGATGGGGCGCTCCCGCATGGCGGGCCGGCAATCGACCTCGGCGAGATCCCCTTCGATGGCCTGGCGGGCTACCAAAGCCGGATCCCAAAGCCCTTCAACAGCGACTGCAGCCTCGCAAGCGGCAACCCCACGACGTTGTAATAGCACCCCTCCAGCCGCTCCACGAAGAGCGCCCCCACGCCCTGAACCGCGTAGGCCCCGGCCTTGTCAAGCCCCTCGCCCCGTTCGACGTACCGGTCGATCTCCTCGTCGGAAAGGTGCCGGAACGTCACGTCGGTGCGTTCGGCAGCCGTCACCCGGCGGTTTTTCGCGCGCTGGATGACCGCAAGCCCCGTCCAGACCTGGTGCGTTCGGCCCGAGAGCAGCCTCAGCATCCGCCTGGCGTCGGCCGGATCGCGGGGCTTTCCGAGCAGCTGGCCGTCCAGGACTACCACCGTGTCCGCCCCCACGACCACGTCCTCGGGGCGCCGGCGGGCGACGTCGGCGGCTTTCGCCCCGGCCAGGCGCACCACCAGCTCTTCAGGCGCCTCCTTCTTTTTCAAGGTTGACTCGTCGACATCCGGCACCGCGACCTCGAAGACGGCCCCCACCATGGTCAGAAGCTCGCGCCGCCGGGGGGACGTCGAGGCGAGCACCAGCGCCATCGGCGCCACGTTACCTCCCGCGCAGGAGCCACGCGGCAATGATCAGGCCGATGGCCGTCCCCAGGTTGACCTTCAGGTGAAAGTTGAGCCCAAACGTGATGACCCCGGCCAGGGTGACCTCGTCCATTCGCAGACCCAACTGCACCGATCTCCCGAAAACCGGGAAGACGGCGGAAAGCGCTTCGGACAGCCCGCTGCCGATTACGGCACCTGCTGCCAGGACGATGAGCACCAGGCCAAGACGGGCGCCGCGTGAGTAGGAGCGGATCACCGAGTGCACCTCTTTTGCTCGTTTTGCAGCGGTAAAGCCCAATCCCCCGGCCAACCGTGTCAGTTCGTGCCGAATATTCTCGGACTGCGGTGCCGTTCCTGCGCGGGCCTTCCGTATCTTATCATGGCTGCTCGTGGCTTCCATCGCGGAGGTGCGCGGGGCAGCCATGGCAAAAATAGCCGGGGAAGAACCGGCCGTCGGGCTGCAAGCATGACCAGGGGTGCCGGGGCCTGGCGCCGCCGCTACCTGATGAAACGCAGGATGACGTCCGTCAACTCGCG
Organism: Bacillota bacterium; assembly: GCA_040754675.1. Classification (NCBI taxonomy): domain Bacteria; kingdom Bacillati; phylum Bacillota; species Bacillota bacterium. The sequence continues at coordinate 10,846 of JBFMCJ010000058.1, read as the reverse complement.
GATGGCGGCGTCCGAACCCTGGTCTTCCCGGATGGCACGGCTCACGCAGCCTCGGGTGTGTTCCTCGAGAAGAACCATTCCAACTTTGTCCAGAGCGGCCTTTACCGCCGCAATCTGGATAAGCACGTCCACGCAGTATTTTTCCTCTTCAACCATTCGCTGAAGGCCCCGGATCTGGCCTTCGATCCGGCGGAGCCGCCGCATCAGTTCCCGCTTGCGGGGTGCATACGAACCGTGCCGACCGTCGTGCGCCAGGGCCGGGTGGCAGACGGACCGCGTCTGTTCCGCTCTCGCCCGAGCGTCGGTAGCCATCGCCCTCACCCTATTCCGTCCTCACGATCGGATCGTCACCGCGCGACCGCCCCGCCCCATCAGGGAATGAACGCATCCGGTACGGTCGGCTTGAGTTGCTGCAGCGCCTTTTGCGCGTCTTCCCTTCGACTGTAAGGGCCCACTCGAACCTTGTAAAGCGGCTGCTTGCCAGCGTCGAGGATTTCCACCGTCACCGGGTACCCCTGCTGCCTGAGCTTCACTACCAGGGCATCCGCGCGCTCCGCTGATCCGAACGCTCCGACCTGTACGAAGAACGCCGAGCTCGACGTGGCGGTGGACGGACCCGTCGGCGCGGCCTGTCCACCGGCGGAGCCCCGAAGTTGCCCTGCAGCCTCCTGGGCCGGCGGGCGTCCGGGTGAAGCCGGCGCAACCGGTTCGCTCGGGCGGCTAATGGCCGGCGCCGGAGCGGGTGTGGCCTGCGGCGGCAAAGTCTGGCTCTGGAGCGGGGCGATGCGGGACTGCGGCGCCTCCATCAGGCGGTCGAACACGTACCGGCCGAGGGCATAACCGCCCAGGGCCCCGATGACGATCACCAGGAGGAGTGTCAAGAAGAAAGTTGCGCCGCTGCGAACGGCGGAAGGCGAAGCCTGTGGCCGCGGCCCGTCGCCCAACGCTCTCCCTCCTCGCCGCGTCTACTGTTATGGGCGCGCGGCGTGAATCCCTGCACCATTCGAGAGAATGCCACGCAGCCCGGACGGGAAAGCCGCGCCGGGACGTTCACCCGGGTGGTAAGACGTTCCGGGCTGTCACGTCCACCTTAAGGTCTGCCAGCAGTTCCCCGGCCAGGTAGAGCGAACCGGCGACGGCTACCGTGTCGTCGGGCGTCGCCAGCTCCAGGGCGCGGCGCAGCGCATCCGCGGCAGGTACCACGGCCTCGGCGCGCCCGGCGCCGAGAGCGAGAGCGACAGCCGCCAGCTCCTCAGGAGAGGCGGGCTCGGTCCGGCTCGAACGGGCGCGGGTGGCAATCACGGTGGCGCCCGGCGCTACAAGGGCCCGCAGGACCCCTTGGACATCCTTCTCCTTCAACATGCCCACGACCAGCACCCGCGGCAGGCCCCCGAAAAGGGTCCGGAAGCTATCGGCGAGCATCCCGGCCGCTGCGGGGTTGTGGGCGCCGTCGATGACCACCCACGGGCGCCGGCCCACCACCTGAAGACGCCCGGGCCAGACCACCTGGCGAAGCCCGGTGCGCAGGCCTTGTTCCGTGATGGGCCAGCCTCGCGCCCGCAGCCGGTGCAAAGCCGCCGCAGCCACCGCCGCGTTCTGAAGCTGGTGGAGGCCAAGCAAGCCCACCTCGAGGTCCGCAATTCGCTCGCCTTCCGGGGTGACGAGGTCAAGAAGCCCGCCCCGGACGTCTGCCCGACGGGGCGTGAACCGGTACACGCTCTCGCTACCAGCCGGTAAAGGAACGTCCATGGCAGGGCCTTCGGACAAGGGGGGACCCACGACCTCGAACAGCGCCGCCCCCACGCTTGCCGCCCGGGAGCGGATGACCGCTGCGGCCTCGTCCGGCTGGACCGGGGTCACCACGTCGGCGCCAGGCTTGATGATCCCGGCCTTTTCCCCGGCGATGGCCGCGAGGGTGTCCCCCAGAACCTCCGTGTGGTCGAGGCCGAGCGGGGTGATGACGCACACTTCCGGCCGCACCACGTTGGTGGCGTCGAGGCGGCCGCCGAGACCCACCTCCACGACCGCGAGTTCGACGCGCGCCCGAGCGAAGGCCCAGAACGCCATGGCGGTGGCGAATTCAAACTGCGTGGGGGCCTCCCCAACGGCCATCTCCTCCACGGCCGCCCGCACGGCCCGGTAAGCATCCGCCAGCACCTCGTCCGTAACGGGAGCCTTGTCCACCACGATGCGCTCGTTGAACCGGACCAGGTGCGGCGAGGTATAGAGTCCTGTCCGAACCCCGGCCTCCCCGGCCGCGGCTGCCACCATGGCCGCGGTCGAACCCTTGCCGTTGGTGCCGGCCACGTGCACGACGCCAAAGCGCCGCTCGGGGTGACCCAGCCGTTCGAGGATGGCCTCCATGCGCTCGAGGCCCAGCCGCATACCGAACCGCGCCAGGTGGCCCAGGTACTCGAGGGCCTCGGATGCGCTCGCTTTACCGACCGGCAAGCTGCTTCAACTGCTCCATCTGTTCGAGGATGCGTGCGCGCCGCTGTTCGGCCTCGTCGCGCTTCTTGCGGGTGGCCTCTACCACGCTCTCAGGCGCCCGCTCCCGGAACTGCGGCCTATCCAGCGCAGATCTCCAGCGGGTGAGGAGTTGCTCGACCTCCTCCAGCTCCCTGCCCAGGCGTCGCAATTCCTCGTCGACGTCCAGCAGCCCTGCCAGCGGCAGGAAGACCTCCATCTGCCCCCCGGCGACGGCCGGCACCGCATCCCTGGGCCGCTCCGGTCCGGGTTCGCCGATGGAGAGTTCCGACAGGCCGGCCAGACGGCGGATGTCGTCGGCGTGCTCCTCGATCCGCCGGCGCGCACCGCCCGTGGCCCACACGATGGCCGGAATGCGCCGGTTCACGGAAACGCCTTTCTCCGCCCGGACGTTGCGAATGGCGCGGATCACGTCGATGACCTGCTGCATGCTGGCTTCGGCCGCCTCGTCCAGGAGCGCCCCGTCCGGGACCGGCCAGGGGGCGAGCATGATGGTGGGGCCCTCGTGGGGCAGGCGCTGCCAGATCTCCTCGGTGATGAACGGGACGAACGGGTGCAGCAAACGTACGGTGTTGTCCAGGACGTACGACAACACGGCGGCGGCCTTTTCACGCCGGCCGGCGTCCGCCTCGGACGCGAGGCGAGGCTTGGACAGCTCGATGTACCAGTCGCACAGCTCGTCCCAGGTAAAGTCGTACAGCGCCCGAGCCGCTTCACCCAGTTCGTAGCGTTCCAGGAGGTCGGTGACCTCCTTCGTGCGGCGGGCAAGGCGGGACAGGATCCAGCGCTCGGGAAGCTCCAGTTCGCCCGCCGAAGCCCACCGCTGGATACGGCCCGCTGCCTCGGCACCCGGCCCCGGCCTACCGTCCTGGGCGGCGTTCGTGCGCATCAGGGCGAAGCGGGCCGCGTTCCAGAGTTTGTTGGCGAAGTTGCGGCTGGCCTCCACCCGTTCGGGGTGCCAGCGCACGTCGTTGCCCATTCCGACGCCCATCACCAGCGTGAGGCGCAGCGCGTCGGCCCCGTACTCTTCGATGACCTCGAGGGGATCGAGCCCGGTTCCCTTGGACTTGCTCATCTTTCGCCCGAGGGCGTCCCGCACGAGCCCGTGGAGCAGCACGTCGCGGAACGGCACGTCGCCCATGAACTCGAGGCCCATCACGATCATGCGGGCCACCCAGAAGAACAGGATGTCGAAACCCGTCACGAGCAGCGCCGTCGGGTAGTAGAACTGAAGCTCCGGCGTCCTCTCCGGCCAGCCCAGCGTCGAGAAGGGCCACAGCGCCGAGCTGAACCAGGTGTCGAGCACGTCCGGGTCCTGCTCCAGGCGTGTGCTGCCGCAGCGCGGGCACGACGCCGGATCCTCCACGCTGACCACCTGTTCACCGCAGGAAGAACAGTACCATACCGGGATGCGGTGGCCCCACCAGAGCTGGCGGGAGATGCACCAGTCCCGGACGTTCTCCATCCAGTGGAAGTAGTGGCTCTCGAACCGTTCGGGGATCAGGCGCACCCTCTTTTCGCGCACCGCCCGGATGGCGGGCTCTGCCAGCGGCTTCATCCGCACGAACCATTGCTTGGAGATGAGAGGCTCCACCACCGTGTGGCAGCGCTGGCAGTGGCCCACCGCGTGCCGGTGGGCTTCTTCCCGCACCAGGTATCCCTGCTGGCGCAGCGCCTCGACCACTTTGAGCCGCGCTTCGGCACGATCCATCCCCGCAAAGGGTTCGCCGGCCGCTTCGGTCATCCGGCCGCTTTCGTCGATCACCTTGACGGTTTCGAGCTGGTGGCGGCGGCCGATCTCAAAGTCGGTGGGGTCGTGCGCGGGTGTTACCTTCACGGCACCGGTGCCGAAGGCCACGTCCACCGCTTCATCGGCCACGATCGGCAGCCGCCGCCCCACCAGGGGCAGGATGGCCCGCCGCCCGATGAGCGGCAGGTAGCGGGTGTCGCCCGGGTGCACCGCTACCCCCGTGTCGCCCAGCATGGTCTCGGGACGGGTCGTGGCCACCACAACGTCGCCGCTGCCGTCCTCCAGCGGGTAGCGGACGTACCAGAGCCGGCCCTCGGTCTCCTCGTGCTCCACCTCAAGGTCGGAGAGCGCCGTCTGGCAGCGCGGGCACCAGTTGATGATGTAGTCGCCCCGGTAGATGAGCCCCCTATGGTAGAGGTGCACGAACACCTCCCGCACCGCCCGGGAGCAGCCGGGGTCCATGGTGAACCGCTCCCGGGACCAGTCGCACGAAGAGCCCAGCCGCCGGAGCTGCTGGGTGATGATGCCCCCGTACTTCTCCTTCCACGCCCAGACCCGCTCCAGAAACCTCTCGCGCCCCAACTCCTGGCGCGTCGTGCCCTCCTTGGCCAGCTCCGCCTCCACCACCACCTGGGTCGCGATCCCGGCGTGGTCGGTGCCGGGTACCCACAGGGTTGAGTAGCCCTGCATGCGCCGGAAGCGCACCATGATGTCCTGCAGCGTGTTGTCCATGGCGTGGCCCATGTGAAGCGATCCGGTGACGTTCGGGGGCGGGATGACGATGCAGAAAGGCCGGCGTGACGGGTCGGGGTCCCCGCGGAAATACCCCTCGCGCTCCCAGTGCGCGTACCAGCGGGCCTCGTTCTCCCGCGGGTTGTACGCCGGCGGTATCGCGTCCGGTGCGGCGTTTGCGGCCTGCGCCTGCTTTTCGCGTAACTCTCCCTGCATGAGAACCGGGCCTCCTCTTTTCGGTGCAAAAAGAGAACCCCTCGCCAAAGGGCGAGGGGTCCCCCGCGGTACCACCTTTGTTCCCCCGCGGCGCGCTGAACTTCGCGCTACCGGCTGCTTTTGATGCGCTGCCGGCTCAGCGTGCCTCTCGGGGCTCTCCCAGGCTGTAACGGGCCACCCGTCGGGGCCTACTCACGCGCTCGACCTCAACCGTCGGCACCTTTTCGACCCGGAGGCTCAGGGGCGACCTTCGGCGCCTGCGGTACCCGGATGCCTTTCACCAAGCGGCTTCCTCTCTGCAAGGGCCGAGCCGGCGCCTACTCCTCCCCATCGTCGCCGCATCCCGATGGTGCTTAGCCGCAGTCTAGCAGCGGGGCGGCGACGCTGTCAAGGGCAGCCGTCGGTGCGGGAAGAGGAAATCGCACGTTGCCGACGAAGCGTGAGGGCATGGAAATAGCTATGCAGTCCAGCATACAGGCCGCTTCGAGGGGGTGGGGCAGGCCTGAGGGGTCCTCCCGGCGTCCTGGCCGGCGGGTTCCCCCGGGTTGCAGGTGATGGGCTCAGCATGGCTTGCAGTGGCCTCGTGAAGCTTCAGAGAGTCCGACACAGAGGGGGCGATGGGCTGCATGACGCACTCGAGGCGTTTTGTGTACCTGGCCGTTGCAGCCGCAGCGTTACTCGTGCTTGGGGCTGCGGGGCTCGTCAGCGCTGAGGTGAGGAACCCCGACACCCTCATCAAGGCAGCGTACGGAGAGCCGGAGACCCTGGACCCGGCCTACGCGTACGACACAGCCAGCGGCGAAGTCATCTACCAGGTTTACGAGAACCTGCTCGACTTCGACGGCGGCGACCTCGGCAAGTTCGTGCCGCTGCTGGCCACCCAGGTTCCCACGGTGGAAAACGGGCTTCTTTCCAAGGACGGCCTCGTCTACCGCTTTCCCATCCGGAAGGGCGTCCGGTTCCACAACGGCAACGCGCTGACACCCGAGGACGTGGAGTACACCTTCGAGCGAGCCATGCTGCAGGACCGCTCGGGCGGCCCCGTGTGGATGCTGCTTGAGCCCCTCCTCGGCTACTCCACCATCGAGGACCTGGCCAAAGATCTGGCCAAGGTCGATAGCTTCGACAAGGTGCCGCCCGAGATGCTCAAGGATGTCTACCGTAAAGTCGACGCTGCCGTCGAGGTGGAGGGCGACACCGTCGTCTTCCGTCTGGCCCGGCCGTATCCGCCGTTCCTCTCCATCCTGACCCACAGCGGAAGCTGGTCGGCCATCATCGACAAGGAGTGGGCCATCGCCCAGGGCGACTGGGACGGCAGCGAGAACTGGGTGAAGTGGCACGACCCGAAGGCCGAGCAGGATCCGCTCTACGACAAGGCCAACGGGACCGGCCCGTACAAGCTCGTCAAGTGGGAGAAGGGCGTCCAGATCATCCTGGAGCGCAACGACAACTACTGGCGCAAGCCCGCTCCCACCAAGACCGTCGTCATCAAGATCGTTGAAGAGTGGGCCACCCGCCAGCTGATGCTGCAGTCCGGAGATGCCGACATCGTCATCGTCGACCCGCCGTACCTCGATCAGGTGACGAACATGCCGGGAGTCCGGGTGCTGCGGCGCCAGCCGTGGCTTGCCAGCACCGCGGCGTTCTTCACGTGGAACATCAACCCCGACGGCAACGAGTTCATCGGCAGCGGCAAACTGGACGGCGAGGGCATCCCGGCCAACTTCTTCAGCGACATCGACGTGCGCAAGGCGTTCAACTACAGCTTCGACTGGGAGACGTACATCCAAGACGTCTCCAAGGGTGAGGCGACGCAGGCACGCGGTCCGATTCCTGCCGCGCTTCCCTTCTTCAACCCCGAGCAGCCGGTGTACAAGCTGGATCTGAGGAAGGCGGAGGAGCACTTCCGCAAGGCATGGGGCGGCGAGGTTTGGCGCAATGGCTTCAAGATGACCATCGCCTACAACGCCGGCAACGACGCCCGCCGCATCGCCGCGGAGATCCTGGAGCAGAACATCGAGAGCATCAACCCCAAGTTCCGCATCGACATCCAGGCGGTCCAGTGGCCGACGTACCTGCAGGCGTACCGCCAGAGCAAGCTGCCGCTGTTCATCCTCGGCTGGCTGGCCGACTTCCCGGACGAGCACAACTTCGTGGTGCCGTTCATGCACTCCACCGGCACGTTTGCGGCCGCGCAGAAGCTGCCGCCGGAGCTGACGCAGCAGATCGACGCCCTGATCGAGCAGGGGGTTTCCAGCACCGACCCGAAGGTCCGCCGGGAGGCCTACTACAAGCTGCAGCAAGTAGCCTATGAGCAGGCCATTGACATCTTCCTGGTGGACCGCACCCAGCCCGTCGTTATGCGCGACTGGGTCAAGGGCTGGTATCCCAACGCCATCCGCCCCGGCGAGGACTTCTACCGGCTCTCCAAGTCCTCCGGCTAAAGCGGGTGCCGGCAATAGGGGAGGTACCCACGGACGCGTGGGTACCTCCCGCTTTCAAAAAAGGGGCTTTGAAGACGCAGCATGACACGCCTGATTGTACGCCGCCTGCTCCTCCTGCCGCTGGTGGTCGCCGGTGCAAGCCTGATCATTTTCGGGCTGAGCCAGCTGATGCCCCCCTATCAGAGGGTTGCCACGTTCATCCGGTCCCCGCAGGAACTCAAGTCCTTCTCAATGGATCAGCTCGTCAAGAAGTACCAGCTGGATGCCCCGCTTCACGTCCAGTACTCCAACTGGATGCGCGAGCTCCTGTCCGGGCACATGGGCTGGTCGGAGGTGGCCAAGCAGCCCGTCTGGGACGCCATCATGGAGCGCTTCCCGGCCACGATAGAACTGACGCTGTATGCGGCCGTGCCCATGGCGGTTGGCGGCGTCTGGCTCGGGACGCAGGCGGCAGTTCACCACAATAGCTGGATCGATCACCTCAGCCGCGTCTTCGCCATCATCGGCTGGTCGTTTCCCACGTTCGTCTTCGGGCTCATCTTTTTGATGATCTTCTACGGGGCCCTGGGGTGGTTTCCACCGGGCAGGGTCTCCGTCTGGGCGACGCAGGCCATGCTCTCGCCAGAGTTCAAGCAGGTGACGCGCCTTGTCACCATCGACGCGCTCATCAACGGCCGGTTCGACATCTTCCTCGACACCATCCGCCACATGGTGGGACCCGTGGTGACCCTCTCCTACCTTTACTGGGCGCAGCTGCAGCGTATCACCCGCTCAAGCATGCTCGAGACGCTCCGGCAGGATTACGTCCGTACGGCCCGCGCCAAGGGGCTCGACGAGCGGACGGTGATTCGCAAGCACGCCAGGCGAAACGCGCTGATTCCGGTCTCCACCATCATTGCCCTGATGGTGCTGGGGCTTCTGGGAGGCGTCGTCATCACGGAGACGATCTTCTCGTATCCGGGCATCGGCAAGCTCCTGGCCACCGCGGCCCTACAACTCGACCGGACCACCGTGCTCGGCATTACGATCTTCTATTCTGTCGTACTCGTGGTGGTCATCCTGGCCATGGACATCAGCTACGCCCTCATCGACCCCAGGGTGCGGCTCGATTGAAGAGTGGAGGTAGACGGAAGATCGGCCATGGACTCGTTGAGGCGGTTCCTGCGAAATCCCCTGGCGACGGCAGGTCTCGTCATCCTGCTGTTCTTTGCCGTGGTGGCCGTGCTGGCCCCCTACATCGCCCCACCGCGCTACCCGGACGAACCCTACCGCATCCCGCGTTCGGGCTTTGCGGTCGAGCCCCGGCCGCCTTCGGACCGGTTCCTCTTCGGGACGACCGAGGGGCAGTACGACATCTTCTACGGCGTGGTGTGGGGAAGTCGCGTGGCCTTCGGGGTCGCCCTCTTCGTGGTGGGGGCCTCCCTGCTGGTGGGCTTGGTCGTCGGAACCCTGGCGGGCTACTACGGGGGACGCCTGGATGAGCTTTTCATGCGGGCGGCTGACATCATTTCCGCCATACCGTTCCTGGTGGCAGCCGTGGTGATGGTCGCCATCCTGGGCAAAGGGCTGCGCAACGTGGCCCTCGCGCTCATCCTCTTCTCCTGGCCGCCCTACGCCCGGTTGATTCGGGGCAGCGTGCTGCAGGTCAAGAGCATGGAGTTCGTCGAGGCAGCACGTGCCATCGGCATGTCACGCGCCCGCATCATCCTCCGCCACATCATTCCCAACGCGATTTACCCGGTGCTCGTGCAGGCGTCGCTGGAGATCGGGTCCGTCGTGGTCGCCCTTGCCTCCCTGAGCTTCCTGGGCCTGGGGGCGGAGCCGGGCTTTGCGGACTGGGGGCAACTGACCGCTTTTGCTCGCCCGTGGATCCTGGGCAAACCCGGGGATCCCTTCGCCTACTGGTACACCATCTTCTTCCCGGGCGCTGCCATTCTGCTCTTCGTGCTGGCGTGGAACCTGGTGGGAGACGGCGTGCGCGACGTGATGGATCCGCGCCTGCGCCGCCAGCAGAAGTAGGGAAAGGCTGGCCGGGCCGCGCTACGTCCGGCGCCCGGCGGAAGGCAGGCGACCGGCCGGCCCTGCCTGCAGGCCGGCCATCCGAGTGGACGGCACCGACGCCACCAGCACGGCCTCCGTGGTGGCGCTCGGGGCGATCGTGACAAACCCGCCCTCGTCCTCCAGGGCCTCGTAAGATCCCGGCTTGCAGAGCTCGGGCAGGGAACTCGCAATCGACGACTGCCCCTCGAAGCGCAGGCCGAGCAGTTGCCCCACCATCATGGGGTTGAGAGCGTAGCGGAGCTGCGGCCACTGGCGTACCGCTCGCCAGCTGCTGCGCTTCCAGTCGGCCTGCTGCTCGGGCGTCCACGGCCCGGGGTTGGCCGAGGGCTGCACCAGCACATCCGCCCCGCCCGCCACCAGCCTGTCGACCACGGGATCCTGGAAGGCGTCCAGGCAGATGGCCACCCCGAGATTGCCGATGGCGGTGGGAACCACGCGCAACTGCTCCAGCGGGGCCGGCGTGATGTCGAGCTGCTGGGGACCCTCGATGGGGGTCAGGTGGGTCTTGGGCTGCCAGCCCAGGAACTCGCCATTTGATCCGAAGACGAAGCTGATGTTGAAGGTCGTGCGGGGGCGGTCCGGCGCCGGCAGAACCGCTGAGCCTGCCACCACGAACGCCCGGTACCGGCGCGCCACGTCGGAAAAGACGCGCCGGTAGCTCGACTCCACCGCGTCGCCCAACACCAGGCTCAGGGCTCGCACCCAGCCGCAACGGCACCGAATCCGCTGAAGCATGGTGGCCCCGCGGTGGCGCCGGATCAGGGCGCCGATGGCCTCGGCGAGCGTTCCCGCGCCGTGCAGGATGTCCCCGTGGCCAAAGAAGACCATGAAGGTGCCGATGTCCTCGGGAAACGCCACCAGCAGTGGGCCGGACTGGCCGACCTTGCGCCGGATGGAGGCCATCCACCCGTCCACCCGAGCCGCAAAGGCGGCCTCTGAGACGTAATCCTCGGCCCTCAGCTCAGCCTGCACGCAGGCCAGGTGGATGAGGGCCCCGTCAGGCTGGTGGACCGTGCGTGAAATCATGCGGACATTTCCATTCGCTTAAACGCCGCTCACTATCCCTGCCTTGGAGGATTCGTCGTTTACTGTCGAGTCCCTGCCGCGGGGGCCCGCGAACAAGCCCGGTGCGCCCCGGCCACGCCTCCCGCCCGGC
>JBFMCJ010000057.1 GCA_040754675.1 Bacillota bacterium | reverse complement strand
AGGAGGACCTGGCATCCGCGATCTGGTCTCGCCGCGGCAGCCGCCCGGTTGTGGTGCTGGCCCTGCGGGAGCCCTACGACCTCGGCCGGATGCCGGAGGGGCCGGCCCTGATGGCCGTCTACGGGACGGCTCCCGCCTCGCTTCAGGCCGCGGCGGAGGCGCTGGCCGGCCGGTTCTTGCCTGGCGGCCGGCTGCCGGTGACCATCCCCGGGCGCTGGCCGGCGGGCTACCGGTGGGAACGGCCCGCGCGGTAAGGGGCAAACGGGATAAACGGCAAGAGAGAAGACCGACATGACTTTCGTGCTCGGGATGATGTGCGGGACATCGGCCGACGGGGTCAGCGCGGCCCTCATCGAGTGGCCTGACCAGGGTGCGGCACGGCCCCCGCTCAACCTCGCCGCGTACGGCACCTTTCCGTTCAACGCACAGGTACGGGCTTCGGTCTTCCGGCTCTACCCCCCGCAGCGCTTTGCGGCCGAGGAGCTTCTCGACGCCCGCATCGCCGTCAGCGAGGCCATCGCCGGCGCCGGGCGCGCCCTTCTCCAACAGGCGGGACTGACGCCCGAAAGGGTCCGCCTGGCGGTCTTCCAGGGGCCGGTTATCTTTTACCGCCACCCCGAAGCGGCCGCCCGGGCAGGACAGGCGGCAGGGGTGCTGGAGCTGGCGGACACGGCCCGGGTTGCCGCACAGCTGGGCGTTCCGGCGGTAAGTCACCTTCGGGACAACGACATGGCCCACGGGGGCAGGGGGGCGCCCCTGAGCGCCTGGTTCGACTGGTGGTATCTGCGGGACGATAGAGCCGGCCGGGTCGTGGAGAACATCGGCGGCATCGCCAACATGACCATCCTCTACCCCGGGGCTGGGCCTGAGGACGTGGTGGCGTTCGACGTCGGACCGGGCAACATGGTCATCGACGCCGTCGTGCGGCGCCTGACCTCGGGCCTGGAGCACTACGACCGGGACGGAGTGCGAGCCCGCCGGGGGCATGTTCATGCGGGGCTTTTGGACAGACTCCTGATCCACCCCTACTTCCGCCGGCCGCCCCCCAAGACGGCGGGGAGGGAAGAGTTCGGCGACCCTTACGTGGATGAGGTCTTCCGGGAAGCCGGGGGGCTTGGCGTCTCAGGCGACGATCTGGTGGCCACCGTCACCGCCCTGACCGCCGCCACCACAGAGAGGGCCCTGCGCCAATGGATCGCGCCGGGCGGGCCCGTTCACGAACTCGTGCTGACGGGCGGAGGCGCCCGTAACCCCACCCTGGTGGACGAGATCCGCAGGCAGGTCGCACCGGTCGCCCTGCGCCGCATCGACGAGTTCGGCCTGCCCGCCGAAGCACGGGAGGCCGTCGCGTGGGCAGTGATGGGGGCCATGAGCGTTCTTGCGGGGCAGCCGGTCACGCTGCCGTCCGTCACGGGCGCGCGGGGCGCCGTTCGGCTCGGGAGCCTCACCTGGCCCGCCTGAGCGAAGGCGCCTCACTCCACCAGCCCCGTGCGTTCGATGCTCTGGACGAAGTATCGCTGTGCCACCAGGTAGATGAGAAGCGGCCCGATGATGACCAGAAGCGAGGCCGCCATGAGCAGGGGCTCGTTGTAAAGCTCACCGGCCTGCGCCCCCGTCACGATCTGCAGTCCCGTGTAGAAGATGTTGAGCCGCAGCGGCAGCGTGAAGCGCGCTTGGTTGTAGAGGTAGACCGAGGGTTCGAAGAAGTCGTTCCAGTGCCACACCAGCGAAAACAGGAAGACCACCAGGACGGCCGGGCGTGCCAGCGGCAGCATGATCTGCAAGTACGTCCGCAGCGCCCCGGCGCCGTCGATGCGTGCGGCCTCTTCGAGTTCCCAGGGCTGCCCCCGGAAGAACTGCCGGAAGACGAAGATGAAAAGCGCGCCCCGCAACCCGTGGGCGAAAAACGACGGCACGATGAAGGGCGCGTAGGTGTCGATCCACCCTAGCGTCTTGTAGAGCATGAAGAGCGGCACGATGATGGTCTGCGGCGGGATCAGGAAGGTGAGCATGGCGAGCATGAACAGCACGTCCCGCCCCGGAAAACGCCCCCGGGCAAAGCCGTATCCTGCGAGGGAGGCCGAAAGCACCTGCCCCACCGCAGAAAGGCCGGACACGACGGTACTGTTGAGAAGCGCCTGCGGGTAGAAGAGGCCCTTGAAGGCGAGCACGTAGTTGTCCCATTGGATTTTGGTCGGGATCCAGTAGACGGTGGGATCCACGAAGTCTTCCACCGTCTGTGCTGACGTCACCAGCAGGTAAAGCACTGGGAACAGGAAGACGAACGAGATGTTGAGGAGCATCAGATAGGCAAAGCTCCGGCCGAGAAGCAGGTGCAGCCGGTGGCGCACCGAAAGCCAGCGCATCCGCGAAGGCGCCACGACGAAGCGGACGCCGCGGACCTGTCCGGGCCTCGCCCCGGCACCTGTCACCCTGCCTGCCGCCATGACCCGCTCCCCTCTGCTCCCCGGACTATCAACTCTGTGAGCGCTCGCCGGCGTAGAAGACGTGCCGCTCGGCGGCCTTGAAGACGATGACCATCAGGATGAAGACGAACGCGAAGTAGATCCAGCCCATCGCCGCCGCATACCCCATGCGAAACTGCCCGCTGAACGCGGTGTCCCGCACGTACATCAGGATCGGGTTGAACACGGAGGTGAACGAGTCCACCAGCGTGTAGATGGTGACCACCAGGATAATGGGCGACAGCATCGGCAGCGTGATCTTCCAGAACATCTCCCAGTCCGTGGCCCCGTCCACCCGGGCCGCCTCGTACAGCATCGGGCTGATGCTCTGGAGTCCCGCCAAAAACAGCAGCACCTGCACGCCGGTGCCCCACAGCACCAGCGCCAGCCGGTTGAGCAGGTCGAGCACCGCCATTGCCGGGGCCGGGCCCAGGTAGGTCACCAGGAACGTGCCGAAGCCCTCGATGCTGCGCACGATGCTGAGCCGGCCGACCTCCTGGTTCTGCAGTTGCTGCACCACCGCGCCCGAACCGATGACCACGGGCAGGAAGAAGACCGCCCGGAAAAACCCATCGCCACGGAGCTTGAGGTTGACCATCAGCGCCGTGAACAGCGAAAAGACCAGCACCGCGGGGATATCGATGAGGGTGTTGCGGACCACGTCCAGAAACATCGGCACGAAGCGGGCGTCGATCAGGAAAGCCTCCCGGAAGTTGTCCATCCCGGCCCAGGACGTCTTGAAGCCGACGAGTTGCTCCAGCTTCTGGAAGCTCAACAGGAACGAACGCAGAAGCGGCCACAGCGCAAAGGCCGTAAAGCCCGCGATCCAGGGTGAGATGAAGATGAGCCCTTCGACGGCCCGCTGCTGCGAAAGCGAAAGGCGCAACAGGCGCCTGCGGCGCTGCGCGCTCACGGCTGGACAGACCCCCTCCCGACGTTCAGCGTGTACCCCAGAGGAGGCACCACCGTGCCGTCCGGAAGAGTGAACGGGCTTTCCCGGTAGTTGACCACGACGCGGCTTTGGTCTTCGTAGAGCACCTCGTAGACCCCGTCATCGAGCCGCCGGTGCGAGTGGATCGGGATGGCCTGCAGGAAGCCCAGCTTGCCGACCATCTCGCGGTACTCCTCCACGGCTGCATCCGCCCAGTCGTCGTACCGGGAACTGTAAAGGCTGGAGAACCAGGTGTCGGCCAGCTTTGCCGTATCCTCGGCGGTCAGCACGTAGCGCGGCAGGGCGCCAAACTCGATGGTGCGCAGCTTCATGCGCGCCGGGTCGGCCCGGAGGTTGCCGGCCTCGTGGGTTTCCCCACTGTAGGGGACGTAGCCGTGCACCACCATCTGGAAAAACGGCACGGTTTCGTCGGCAAAGAGGAAGTGGCTACTCTCCATCGGCACGCTCCAAAGCCGGTCGATCTGGGCGAGCATGTACGCGTTGCCATTCATGGCGCCCACCTTCAGGCCGTTTTTCCGGTACACCTCAGCCAGCTCGCGCATGGCCTCGGCAAACTCCCGCCTCGACATGGGCCGGCCGGGGTTGTAGTCCCGGTACAGCAGGCTCGCCAGGTTCTCATCGACGATGCCGGTGATGCCAAACGAGGCCATGGCGGGGACGTCCCGGGCGGCAACGCGCAGCGCCGCGTACGGGCTCAGCATCAGGTACTCCTGCTCCCTCGTCAGCGCCGGGACGAGGCTGAGGAGCCGGGAGAAACCGACAGGCTCCCGGGTGGCCTTTCGCACCACGTCGGAGCGCGCCGAGTAGCCCCTGGCCCCCCTGGCGACCCACACAAACTGGTCGTACAGCCACAGTCCGACCCCGTGTTCGCGGGCGTAGGCGGAAAGCCGCCTGAGCCCTTCGGCCCCGCCCAGGTGGGGCTCCGGAGGAAGCCTCTCCGGCGGCGACCCCATGAAGCCGCGTGCGTTCCAACCCATCAGCGTGAGTTCGACGCGCTCCACCCCCCGCCGGCGCAGGTCCTCCAGGATCTGCTGGGCCTGTTCGAAGGTGGTCATGGTCACGAAGCTGCGCCCGAGCACCATCGGCTTCTCGATGCCCATGAACAGGGACAGATCCAGGTAGCCGGCAAAGTCATCTGGAATCGCGCGCCGCAGCCACCCGGCCTCCAGAAGCCACCTCCGGTACGCCCTGGCCATCCCGGAGTACTCCGCGTCGTCGCCGGCAAGGAACACGTAGCGCACCACGCGGTCACCGGGGATCAGCGCCTCGTCAACCTTCTCCACGAACGCGTTGCGCCGCAGCGCCACGGTGAAGCGGTGGCGGAAATAGAGGGCGGCCGAGGCCCTGCTCAAGGGCAGCACGTAGCCGCTGGGCGAAAACTCGACCTCGGCTTCAGTGTCGCCCCGGGTGATGAAAGCGACGAAGGCCGCGTTACCCTTCTTGATGCCGAAGACGGGCAGCCTTACCTGGCCCCCGCCCGCCCGGTACTCGGCGCCCCACTGATAAACGCCTTCGCGAAAGTTGCTCGAGTAGCTGGGGTGGTCGGCTTTGAAGCGGCTGATGGCGCCGGGCCCGTCGGGGAACAGGACATACCCCTGGTCGCTATCGGTCCCGGCACCGAAGAACGGAACGGGCCTCAAGCTGACCAGCTTCATGCCGCCCGGGCGCTCGTAGACCGAGCCGAACGGGATGCGCAGCTCGACGTAATCCTCCCCGACCGTCCACTCCATGGTGAAGGCGAACTCCCGATCCCCCGAGGCGCTGGCAAGCTCGAAGTCGACGGCCACTCCCGCCTCGATGGGGCGGGCGTTTCGGACCAGGGTGAACCGGGAGGGGTTGAGCATCCCCTTGGGCCGGCGGTCAGGCTCGGCGTACTCGAGGATGAAGCCCGCATCCATGTGGGCCCGCCACAGCCCCGTGATTCGCACGCCCGGGGGCAGGTCGGGCGTGGAGGACCACCGGGCGCCGCTTCGCAGGTCGACCACGTCCACCCGGCCGGTTCGCGGGTCCACGCTCAGTTCGACGTGTGTGGACCGCACGACCACGGGCTGCGTGGCGCCCTGTTGCGCGGTAGCCTGTTCCTGCCCCGCCGGCGCCTGCACCGGCCACCCCTCCGCTTGAGCCGCTGCCACGGCGGCCAGGAGCCCGGCTCCCACCACAACCGCCGCAGCCGCACGTCTGAGCGCCTTCAACGGATCAGGACCTCCCGCGTCACCTCTTTGGCGAAGTGCACCAGTTGATCCGTCAGCCCGTAAACCATCGCCCCGGCGGCCCACAGCGCCAGCATGGCAACGAGCGTGAGCGCCGAGATGCCGATGGCCTGCCGCCACTCGTAGTTGTGGATGACCTTCACCGAGATGAGGAAGAGCACCGCCACCCAGCCGTAAATGACGGCCATCGCCGTATCGACGAGCGCCCGCTCCCCCAGGGTCAGGAGATTGGTCGAAAGCGACACGGCCAGCGTGAAAAGAACGTAGGGCGTCAGGCAGTAAGCGCTCGCGATCCATATGTGGCGGAAGGTGCCCTCGCCGTAGAGAATCGCCGTCACGCCGTAGCTGGCGATGACCCAGCTCAGGAAGGGGACGACAATCCGCACCACTTCCCCGGCAAAGTTGACCTCCCAGGGCTCCGCCGTGGAGAAGTGAAACGCCGTGGTGAAGATGGTGGCTGTCCGGACGGCCAGGGCCAGCATCAACACCACCAGCGCCGCACCCACGCTGCCGCGCATCTTCAGGTGGTAGAACGTCTCCTGCGGCGCCGCCAGAAGCCACACGCCAAAGCGTGCGCTCTCCATAACGGCCGCACCCAGCCGCCCCAGGCAGGCTGCAAACCAGCGGGCGCGCTGCCCAGCGCGCCACGTGGCCCGCGCCATCCGCCCGGCGGCAGCGGCCTGCTCCGTTCCTGCCATCAGAGGTACCCTCCGTAGCGGGCGCGCGCCGAATGCATGATGCGCTGCGCCAGCTTCAGCAAAAGCCACGCGAGCAGCAGGACGGCGGCCAGGGCCAGCATGGTCAGCCCGAAGTGGGACCGCATCCACCGGTAGCGCAGTTCGCCGAAGGCCCGAGAGTAACCCGAACGGTCTTTGCCGTACCGGAACTCCTGCATTGCCTCGCGCAGCTTCCCCTGCTTGAGCAGGGCCCTCCCGAGCCCCCGGTGGGCGATGAGGTAGTTGCGGTTAATCTGGAGCACCTGGCGCCATGGTTCCCCCGCTTGCTCGTAGCGGCCGTCGTAATAGAGCGCCGATGCCTTGTGCACGAGCTGCATGAACTCGGTCGGCCGGAAGACCTGGATAACGTCCTGCTCGCGATCGGCGATGTAGAGGTAGCCCCGTGCGTCCACCGCGATGGCAGACGGGTAGAGGAACTTGCCCTGCTGTGCGCCGCGCCCGCCGAAGACGATGAGGTTGTTGCCGTCCTGGTCGTACTGGAACACGTACAGGGTCGTCGCGTCCACCACCGTGACGATGCCCTCGGGGTCCACCGCCAGATCCGTGAAGTGCGGCAGCACCTGCTGAAACTCCCGGTACCACGGCACCCCGTACTGCCTGACCGGGTACGTGTTGCGACCGATGGAGTTGAAGCGCTTGATCTGCCCTTTGGCTGCGTGGACCGTGGTGGTGTAAACGAAGCCCTGTTGGTCCTGCGTCAGGTTGGAGTGGGGCGGCGGCAGGAGCCGGGCGATGCGCTCTCGCTGCGCCTCGGTGGCCAGGATGCGGATCAGCAGCCGCCGCCAGTCGAAGCCGACGGGGTTAGCGGCGAAAAAGCCCCGGAAGTTGCCGTCGAGGTCCAGCAGCAGGATGCCCCGGTAGTCTCCTTCGTTGACCACGTTGATGTATCCACGATTGTCGATCAACAGCTTGGTCGGCTTGAACGAGAACCCCTTCTCCAGGAGGGGGGAGCTGGGCGTCCCATACGCCCGCACCAGCTGTCCGTCCGGGCCAAGCACCACCACCCGGCCATTGCCGGTATCGGCCACGTACGCAGTTCCGTCCGCATTCACAAAAACGCCCTGGGGCTGGTAGAGCCGCTCGCCGCCAGGCCCGCCGAAGACGCTGACGAGCTTGCCGTCGAGGGTCATCTTCAGCAGCCGGCCGTTGCCCGAGTCCACGACCCACAGAAACCCCTCGTGATCGATGAAGAGGTCCTGCGGGGCCTTCAGCCCGCCCTGCTCCCTCGGCACGCTGATGACCCGTTCCACGACGTAGCCGGCCGGCGACGGAAGGTAGCGCTTTGCCACCGGGTCGATGACCCAGTTGAGTTCCGCAGCACCGGCCGGCGCTGCGAGAAGCGCCCCAACCGACCACAGCGCTGCCCCCGCCAGGACGGCGTTCAGCAAATCGCCAACGCGCACTCCCGGCTTGTCGAGAGCCCTCAACGCGAGCTTCGTCGCCCCCCTCATCTTTCGCCGACCTTCTAGGACTTGATTCCAGAGTAGATCATCGTTTGAATGACCCGCCGCTGCATCAAGATGAAGATCGCTATGGTCGGCACGGTCATGAGAAAGGTCGCAGCCTGCGAGGCGCCGTAGCGGGCCACCTGGCCCGGCCCCCCGTAAACGGTGATGAGCGCGAGCGGCAGCGTCTTCATGACCTCGCTTTGCGTAAAGATGAGGGGCGTGAAGAAGTCGTTCCAGGTGGCGATGAAGGTCAAGATCGTCAGCGTGGCCCACGCCGGTCGTGCCGTGGGCATGATGACCGACCAGAAGATCCGCCACTCCGAGGCGCCGTCCGCCCTTGCGGCCTCCAAGAGCGCATCCGGCACCTGTTCGATGAACTGCTTCATCAAGAATAGCCCGTACGGCGCCGCCAGCGCAGGGAGGATGAGCGCCCAGTACGTGTCGATGAGGCCCAGCGAGTTGACGATCATGTAGCGGGGAATCTGCGTCACGTGCGGCGCAAACATCAGGGCGGAGATCACCAGCGTGAACAAGAGCGCGCTGCCCGGTGCCCTGTGTTTGGCAATGGCATACGCCGCCAGGCTTGCGGAGAGGACGGTGAGCGCCACCGAGGCCGTCGTTACCAGAACGCTGTTGAACAAATACCGCGTGAACGGCACCAGCATGGTGTTGGTGGAGATGAGCAACTCCTGGAAGTTCCGAAGGGTCGGGTGCCTGACGAAGAACCGAGGCGGGAACAGGAAGAGCTCCTCCACAGGCTTGAACGCCTGGTTTACCATGAAGACCAGGGGTAGCGACATGAAGGCGGCCAAGAGCGTCAGGAAGAGAATGATGCCGGCCCGCCCGAAGTCGATGCCCCTGCCGTATCGGCGCGCCTCTACCGCCACGATCCCCGTTCCCCCTAGTAAGCCCCGTGCGTCGAGAACATCCGGAACGCCAGCCGCCCGGTGGCGAACGTCAACAAAAACAACAGCACGGCGATGGCTGCAGCGTAGCCCATCTCGAAGCGGATGAACGCGTAGTCGTACAGGTGCGTCACAATCGTGTGCCCCGCGTACAAATAGCTCGGAAGCCCCGCCAGCGCCACCGCGATGTCAAAGACCGAAAGAGAGGCCACGACCGCGTTTATCGAGGCGAACAGGAACTGGGGCTTCATCATGGGAATCGTGACAAACCACAGTTCCTGGATCCGGCTTCGAACGCCGTCAATGGCGGCGGCTTCATAGAGCTGAGGGTCCACGTTCTGCAGGCCCGCCAAGAAAACGAGAAACTGGTTGCCCAGGCTCATCCACAACGCCACGATGATGATGCTCGGCATTGTCGTACGGGGATCCCGCAGCCACAAGAAGGGCTCGTCGAGGACTCCCAGCCGCATGAGCAGGTGGTTCAAGAGGCCGTACCGGTCGCCGGCGAGGAAGTACAGCCACACGACGCTGATGGCGATTCCGCTGACGATGCTCGGCGCGTACATAGACAGGGTGTACAGCGACCGAAGGCGCGAGAGTTGATTGATGAGCCAGGCCAGCGTAAAGGACGAAAAGAAGCTCACCGGCCCGTAAATGAACGCGAAAAGCAGGGTGTTCTTGACGCCGATGAGAAAGACGTCGTCGTCGAGCAAGAGCGACCGGTAGTTGGCCCACCCGACCCAGCGGGCTGGCTCAAGCATGTTGAAGTACGTGAAGCTCAGGTAGACGGCCACGACGACCGGAGCGACCGTGAGCCCGAAGAAGACGGTCATAAACGGCGCCATGAACACGTACGAGACTCGATGCCGCCTGACCTCGCGCCACCATGACCCTGCCTTGACGACCATCCGCAGGCCCGCCAGGGCAGTCTCTACCCTGGCGGACGGCCGGGTCACCTGTTCCATGCCTGCCGCCCCTCCGATGCCGCATGCGCCGTGGCCTTGATCCCGAACTCCTCCTGCTTGCGCACGAGCTCCCGGTTGATCTCCTTCACGGCCTCCTCGAGCGCCTCGCGGGGGTGCCAGCCCTGCAGCACCACACGGTTCCACGCGTTGTTGATGTGACGGGGCGTGAAGTACCCGCCCAGGACCACGGGCGTCTCGAGGAACCACTGCCACTGTTCTCCGATGGCCTCGATGTCCTTGCGGGGCCAGGGCAGTTCCCGGAGGGCTTGCACGTTGGCCGTGTTCCAGCGGGCCTCCGTGCCAATCAGAGACTCGAGTTCCCGGGCGAAACGCACCTGCACCTCGGCGCTGGTCCACCACTTGAGGAGTTCCCAGGCCTCCCGGGGATGCTTCGTCTGTTTGAAGATGACCGCCACCTGCCCCGCTCCGCCGATGCTGCGGTTGATGCGCCCGTCCGGCATGCGGACGCCCGGGATGGGACGCATCTCCCACCACCCAGCAAGCTCGGGCGCCGCCGTGGAGAGCAGCACGTAGGTCCAATAGTTGGAGATCCCTATGGGCATCTCGCCGGTGCGCATCCGGTTGTAAAAATCCGCCTGCTTTTGGATGCGATAGTTGGTGAAAAGCCCCGTCCACTCCTTGAACGCCTCGTACGCCTCCGGGCTGTCCAGGGCTGATCGCATGCCGTCGCTTGTGTAGTACGTGCCGCCGTGCTGGAAGAGAAACGGAACGAAACCCACCCACGGGCTCGGCTCGCCCGGATAGTAGAACTCATAGCCGTTGCGGTGGAGGATCGGCAGCATGGCGTACACGTCCTGCCACGTGTCGGGCGGCTTGAGGCCCAGTTCGCCCAGGATGTCGGTACGATAGAAGAGCATGTAAAAGTCCTGGGTCTCGGGTAGCGCGTAGTCGCCGCCCTGGTAGTGGTACGGAATGAGGGCGCCCGGCCGAAAGCGCGAGACGACCTCGTCGTAATCGGGAAACTGGTTGAGGTTGAGAACGGCGTCCCGGATGGCAAACTCCACGGGCACGTTGGGATCCACGCCCGTCGCCACGTCAGGGGCGCGCCCCGCCGCGGCCGCCAGCAACAGCACGTTGAACCCCACTTGGAGCTGCCCCGGTGGCATCACGTTGACGTTCACCTTGATGCCGGTGCGCGGCGTGAAGTCGTCCTCCATCATCTCCTTCATAATGGCGGCCCACTCCCGCCCTCGCGCCACCCACATCTCCAGCACGACGCCTTCCTCGCGTTCGGGGTCGTACTCGCTGCCGACGCCATAGTAGCGCTTCGGGCGCGTGAAGCTCATCAAAAAGGCGCTGAAGCTGGCCTTGAGGCGCTCCCGCAGGCTTGACTGGGCGGGCGGCGGTGGAGCCTCAGCGGACGCCACCCAGATCCAATCCACTTCCAGGGGCTGTTCCTGGAGCCTCAAGACCCACCACCCGATGCCCGTCTGGGTGGCGGCGAACGCCTCCTGCCGGGAGGGGATGCTATCGGGCTGGCGCATCATGTCGCGCATTTGTGCCACGGCCTCGCCAATCGTGTTGAGCACCCCGGGCCTGCCGCCGGAGGTCAGGTTCGCCTGGACGTACGCCGCCTCGTCCTCGAGCCGCGCCACGAGTCCCTGGAGGGTCGGGATCAGGTGGGGCAGGCGTTTGTCCAGCATCCACTCCATGTTTGGGTCGGGGTTGATCCCGGTGACCATCGCCACTTCCCGGGAGAGCGCGGCCATCTCCCTGGAGATCTGCAACAGCGTGCGCACCGTCTGCCGGGCGGCTCCGACCTTGACGGAGAGTTCAATGGTGTGTTCACCCGCCGTCAGGTAGAAGGCGAACGGCCGGCCGTCCGGGGAGTACTCCTGGCCGAGGCGATACAGCTGCCAGTTGGGGCTGTATGGAATGTGGACCTCCTTCATCTCGTCGAACAGGATCTGCCCGTCGATGCGAACCTGGCGCACCACGGGCACGAACTCGTACCCCTGCCAGACCCGCATCCCGATCTGATACAGCCCGTCCGCTGGCACCGAGAACTGCCACGTTACCCGGTGCCCCCCACGCCGCCACCTCCATCCCCCGAAAGAATTGAGCCGAATGTGCCCCTGCGAGGCCGGGACCATTTTCGGGTCGGCGTTGAACTCGCGCCGCAGCGTGGGATCGGTCTTGCTCCTTGCGTCCTCGCCTTGCACCCACACCTGGACCTCGGCCGGAGCCGCCTGCGCCCCCGCAGACTGCCAGGCGCGCAGGACCTCGGCGTACTTGGGGTAGCGGGCCGGCGAGTGCACCGTGATCGAGGCAATGGCGATCGGCTCCCGGTGCGCGTACATGGCCAGCCGGTTTACCCCTTCGTGGAAGTAAAAGAGGAGCGGCTCGCTGAACATGCCGTCGGCGTCTTCCACGGTCTTGCGCATCCAGGATCGCACCTCGACCTGTGGCGGGCGGATGTCATTACCCCGGTTGTCCTGCCGGGGGGCGTGAGCATCCTTGAAGGTACGCTCGAAGAAGATCCGCCGGGCCTCCACGTACTGGAAGGCGCCGTCGATGCGGATGTCCCGTTGGATCGATGACCGCTTTCCCTCGATCGGGTAGTACTCCACCGTGATCTCGTACAGGCCGGCCTGGGGAACCTCCACCTCCCACTCCACCATGCTCTCCGTGGTGCGCCACACCAGCACCGGGTCCGGCCGCCCCCCGATGCCCACCTCTACGGTGGGACCGGGGTCGTCTTCCCACGAAGATGGCACGTAGCGGCTGAAGGCGGGGCCCGGAAGGGTGATCGAAACCCCCTCGACCACCGGCCCGATGCCCTGCTCCTGCCAGGCCCTCAGAGCCTCCACGTAATCGGGCTCACCGGTAACGGGCGAGGGCGCCGGCGCGCCGGCCGAACCGGCTTCAGAGGCCGTCGCTGTGGAGGCCAGGGCGAAGAGGGCGGCAAAAGAGGCCAGGGTGGCCGCTCGCAACGCCCTCACGCCTCTACCCCCTTTCGCGCATGTTCGTGCCCGGGCAGGGATCAGGGGCTCCTGCTGCCGCAGGAACGGCCGGGCTCTCTCGGCATCTCGCCTTCCGGTAGGTTAGTTCTCCCATGCCAGCGTGATCCCTTTTATGGGTCTAGACCACTTTTTCGCCGTGGAAGGCAGGAGTTTCCTCGGGGCTGCCTAAGCCCTCCAAGGGGTCTAGACCGCTACCGGCCCGCGCGGGGCGGCCCTGGTATAGCCTGGAAGGGGGTTGTCGCGAGGTGGGAATGAGTCGGCGTGTTGTAAGCGTTTTTGTGCTGGCGCTCTCCGTGGGGCTCCTGCTCACGGCAGCAGCCGGAGCAGCTGAGCGCAAGATCGTCGTGTGGGACTGGGAACCTCCCGAGATCGTGGCAAAGTACCAGGCGGCGCTGGATCGCTGGCAGAAGGAGACGGGCATCAAGCTCGAATACCAGCAGGTTG
>JBFMCJ010000056.1 GCA_040754675.1 Bacillota bacterium | reverse complement strand
AATGGGAGGAGGTCGGGGTCTCACGAGGGCAAAGACCTTAATGGTCCAGGGGACGGCATCGTCGGTGGGAAAGAGTTTCCTGGTGGCGGCGCTTTGCAGGATCTTCCGGCAGGACGGGTTTCGGGTGGCGCCGTTCAAAGCCCAGAACATGTCGCTTAACTCCTTCGTCACGCCGGAAGGAGGGGAAATAGGGCGGGCGCAGGCAGTCCAAGCGGAGGCGGCCGGCACCGTCCCCCACGTGGATATGAACCCCGTGCTGCTGAAGCCGGAGGGCTCACGGAGGTGCCAACTCGTCCTCTTGGGGAGGCCTGCATGGTCGCTGGAGGTCGGCGATGAACGCGGCCGAAGGGAGCTCTGGAACGCCATCAGCGGAGCTTTGGAAACGTTGATGGCGCCCGGAACTTCTTGTCGAAGAGCATCTCCCTTACCTGCTGCTCGAAGGGCGCCAGGTTGGGGCTGACCGGCTGGCTCCTCCGCACGTACTTCGGTGGGGCCTCCGATGCCAGCGCCCTGGCCACGGTGTTGCGGGATACGCCAAGCTCTTTTGCGATGGCGCGCTGGCTTAAGTCCTGCGCATGAAGATACCTCAGCTGCCGCTATTCTCCCAAACGCAATAGAAGAGTACGCATACCACACTGCCGGCCCCTAAGACCGTCGAGGAGGCGCGAAATCACTGTAAGGCGGCAGTCCACCGACGCTACCGCGGCCGAGGTGAGGTGGCCATTATGCGGTTCCCGAAGACGCTTGACATCCGCCTCCCTATCGTAACAAGCTTTTCCGCGACGAGGGTCAGGCTTTCGGATTGCATCTCCGGCGCCAAGGCCGTAAAGAGGGCCATTTTGGCCACGGGCTCCGCGGGCGTAAAGCGAGGCCGTTTCCCGGCCCTTGACCGGGGCACCGAAGGCTACGCCGAGCTCTTCAGGCAGATCCTCAGGGAGGGATTCGTTCTCTAAAAACCGACCAGCGAGCGGGCTTTAAATACGCACCGGCACCTGACGGTGCGCTTACTTCAGCCTGCCCAATTTCCAGATCTCAGCGTTACCCAAATTGACCAAAAACAGAAGGGCAAAACTCTATACCCGGATCTTGTTGACACAGACCCGGGGCGCGGCGGGGTTGCGTTGAATGCGAGTCATGATATAATTAGGGTTGCGTGAAGGTCCGGGATTCTCGCGGAGTTGCGCCTGTAGCTCAACGGCAGAGCCACCGACTCATAATCGGGAGGTTGGGGGTTCGAATCCCTCCGGGCGCACCATAAAGTGAAAAGCCCGTTCGCCGTAGAGGTTTCACGGGATGGGCCAAAGCAGGGGAAAGTTTCCTGCTCGAACCGGGGCCCGGCCGACGGCGTCAAGGACAATGACAACGGTTGGGCGCGTGGCTCAGAGGGAGAGCGCTTGACTCACATTCAAGAGGTCGCAGGTTCGATTCCTGCCGCGCCCACCATGGAACTCAGGAGCGCCAAGGGTTTCGCGGCTGTCAGAACGTGGCAGATGGATGATTCGGGACGAGTTGCAAACGGATTGCTAACCTTCGAATCCCGAATCATTTTTGTTTCGAGCCCCCAATTTCTGCGCCAAGCATCTGGTCAACCTTCAGGGCAGCGTCCCTTTGGAGTCCTGGGAGGACGTGGCTGTATACGTCCATCGTGAATGCGGTTGAAGCATGACCTAGTCGTTCGGAAACCACTTTGGGGTTGGCGCCTGACTTAAGCAGTAGGGTGGCGTGCGTATGGCGGAGGTCGTGCAACCGCACTCCGTCAAGGCCTGCCTTTGCAAGAACCCTCTTGAAGTTGCGGTTATAGACGTTCATGGGATCCAAAGGCCTTCCGTCCCTCTGGCAGAAGACCAAGCCATGGTTCAGCCAAGACGAACCGGCTAGGAGGCGCTCCTGCGCCTGCTTCGCCCTGTGACGCCGCAACGCTTCGACGGCGAGAGGGGTGAGCTCCACCGTGCGCCTGGCCCGGGCAGTCTTGGGCTGCTGAAATACGGGCTTGCCGTGGACCCTGACCAGGGACTGCCTGACTTCCAGCGTGGCCCTCTCCAAATCCACGTCTTGCCAGCGCAATCCAAGTAGCTCGCCTTTTCGCATCCCTGTGGTGAGCGCCAGTACCCAAAGAGCCTCCAGCCGTTCCCCCTTGGCGGCTTCCAGGAAGCGCTTAGCTTCTTCCGGCGTAAGAACGCGCATCTCCTTATGCGCTTGCCGCGGCAGCTCCACTGCGTCGCAAACGTTGCGACCGAGGAACCCCCACTTCACAGCCTGGGCGAGGGACTGTCTTAATACGGCGTGGGCGAGTCGTACGGTCCGTGGGGATAGGCCTTGCTCCGTCATCTTGCGATATAGCCCCTGGACGTGCAGCGGCGTCAGGCGGGGGAGAAGGATGTCTCCGAGCTCCGGCATCAGGTGGCGCCTCACCATCACTTCGTAGCCCTCCAGTGTGGTCGGACGCACCGAGGCTGATGCGCAATCACGAAGCCACATGTCGAGGTATTCGGCGACCGTGAGCTTAGATGGCTCGACGTAGGTCCCACGCTCGATTTCGGCCACCATCTCCGCTAGCACCCTCTCAGCGTCCCTCTTGGTCCCCTTCACCGTGACCCACTTCTGCCTTCGCCTGCCGGTCTCAGGGTCCCTCGGAAGCTCAACCACGACGCTCCAAGAGTCCTTGGCCCTTTTCCTTATGTGCCCCCTCATTTTCCTCCCCCTTCCCGAAGGAAAAGGGCCGGGCGGGATTCTAGCGTTATTTCTCCGCCCTCCTGACCCCTTCCTTCCGCCAAGCCCTCTCCGCCATCTCGACCAACGCCTCCCTCGGTATCCGGATGAACCGTCCGACTCTGAAGGACGGGATTTCTCCCCTTCTTACGAGCTCGTACGCGGTGCTTCTCTTGAGCTTGAGCAGGGCGGCCGTTTCCTCCACCGTGAGGAAGGACAACACTTCTTCGGGGCGCATCTTGTCGCTCACCTGCCTTCCCAGGCACGACCACCGTTCCGCGGAATTAGGGCTAGCTTAATTCTAAGGCCTACTGGGGTTGAGGTCAACGAAGAAATTCGCGCTCCGCGGAAGGAGGAACAAAACCCTCCCGTGGGAGAATTCTCCTGAGGGGTGATCGCGGTGATAAGGTGCATGACACTGATAGACTTAGTGAGGATTCTGAGGGGTGACTCCCTGAGAGAGTGTGCGTCCGCGTTGGGGCTTGCCCGCACAACGCTGCTGGCGAACGTAGAAGGTGAGAGGTTTCTCCTTGCCCACGAGGTGAAGGCTTTATCGAAGAAGGTGAGGTCTTACGCCGAGGAGGCGGGGGTTTTCGGGCCAATAGATTCGGCGTTCGTGGAGGGATACGCCTTCGAAGCGAGGCTTAGAGACTCCTTGGGCCGTATGGGGGCGTTTGAGGCGGCGTCATCGTGTGCGGAGAGCATCCTCAAGTCCTACCTGGCTGGCGAGCCTTCGTTCTCAGCTGAGAAGGCCAGGGCCTTCCTCGAAGCGGTGTTCTCCGACGGTCAGTTCCGGGAACTTAGGGAGCCAGCGGACATCTCCTTCGCCGAATACCTCCTATGGCGCCTCAAGGGCAGGATGCGCCGGGAGGACTGGGACTCCAACATCCAGCCGGCGGTGGTCCACCTTTCCCCGGGAGTGGCCTACGATGTCCTTATGTCGCTTGCTCGGAGGACCGCAGTGGTGTTCGAGTGCTCCTCCGGGAGCGCCAGGGTCGAGTGCGAGACCGTCGCGGGAGGAGCGGTCTCATCCGAGTTTGGCTTCGATCCATCCCGTCATGTGAGATATGGCTTTAGGATTCCCGGAGGTACGGGCTGATGGACGGCTTGGGTGGGCGCAAAGCTTATGGCGGCCATACTGAACGAGCCGTGACGAAGCCAAGGGAGCTGCGGAGGATGGTGGTCCGCAAAGCCCATCTTTGCTTTGGGGTAATCTGCGTCTTATTCCCGGTGAAGGAACTGAAAGCCCTACCGTAATCCGTCAACCTCCAAGCAGATTCCAGCGCGCGGCTTCGCTAGACTGTTCGGCTTGGTGGTACAGGGCTGTGGTGGTGAACGAGTTGCACGTCTAAGACTTACACACATTATCCACGTTTCTAAGGACGGCTGCTAATGTTGCTTGCCGGGCGCGGGGCGTCCACCATGTGGGTGTTAGGGTGAACCTTGGCGAGAGGAATTCTGCCAGAAAGCTCGAATGTGTAGAACTGAAACGGAAGGCATATGGCAGAGCAAGCTCTTGCATTATAACGATGCCGAAAGCAGTTTGTAATGCTAGGCAAGAGGCAAGGCAATCGATTAACCTACGACACCGTAGCGAAACTTCTAGAGTTCAATAAATGCCACCTGTCACGTAGCAGGTATAAAGCTCGTTGACGAACTCTTCAACTGCTTGCCTTTTCTGGCGCTGGTCACAATTGCGGTCGCGTAGGTGAGGTGACCCGGTTTCCAGCGCATGCACACCGGAAGTAGCACTAGTGGAAGGTTGACAGGAGGGGACACGCCTCCAATCGATTCTTCGGTAAAGCATCAGTAGTAGGGCTGGAAGATCCGGACGGAAGGCATGACAGTTTGTGTCAGGTCCTTAGGCTGGGCTATAGTTCGTGGTGGAGAGGGTGAGAGGTTTCGGCGTGCGGGTCGACAACAAGAAGGTCATAGAGGATGTCCTGGATGATTATATAGCCCGGATCCTGCCCGCGTTGTACCGGCAGCGGTATCACTTGCGGCTGGCCAAAGGCGGACCGGATTACCCACACCTGCCCGAGCAGTCGCTCCTAGTCCACATTCTCAATGGCGTTTTCGGTCTGACGCGGCTCCTCTGCTGGCTCGTGGACGCCCGCATCCACCCGCGGGGGCTCGACGAGACGATGTTCAGAAGGGTCCTGGCGCTCTACACGATCCATGACCTCCATAAGTTCGGTGGAGACGAGCGCCTGGGCGAATCCGAGTTCAGTATTCCGCTCGACAGGCTTCGCGCCGAGTGGGACGCTCTAGGGCTGGCTGAATTGGCAGGTGAAGTGGACGAACACCTCATGCGTGCGGCCAACGTCAGCCGGCGGAGCCGGCATCAGGGAGACTTGCTGCTGGCCGGTGACGATGCCAGCCGGGCCTGGCTTCTGGTGCGGATCGCTGACGGAATGGCCTCGGCCATCAATCCGCCGGAAGCGGCCTCGTCCCTGGCGGGCTACCTCAAGGCCCTGGTGCCGGAGGTGGCGATGGGGTGGCGGCTCTACTGGCATGAACTCCGGGACGTCAGGGGTGTGCTCACGAACTTGGTCCATAATGCTGTCGCCAGCCGGCTGACCAGCCTGGATTTTTATCCGTTGCTCTACTTCCCAACCGGCACCCTTTATGTAGGACCTAAAGCTCTTGAAGGGTTTGAGAGGACCCCATTCGTTGCTACCCTAGCTGATGACGTCCTGCGCCGCATGGTACCGCCTCAAGAGTTTCAGAAGTCGGCGGCGGCTGAGGGGTTGCGCCGGAAGGAATACGACTTTCAACGGCACGTCTACCTTTTTGCTGATGTGCCGGTGCTCATGGAGATCGTTTGGGAGGAGACGCAGAGGACCAAGCCAGACCCCAGGGTAGTGCCGGGTGACATTGCCCAGATTGGCGAGAAGAAGAGCGCTCCTCCCGGATGGGCTGGGTCCTTCGAGGCCCGATTTGCGGTATCGCTGAAAGAAAGCAGGGAGTTCTTAGGCCGCTGGTCCCTTGTGCGGCGATACCTACTCTATGTGGATACCTTGTTCAAGGCACTGGCCCCGGAGGTCGATCGGATTGGCTGGTACGCAGAGACCTTTCGGCTGCCGCCTGCGGTTACGAATGCCTTGCGCGAGGACCAGCGCCTCTTCGAGAGCGGCGGCGATGGCAAGCACGTGATCATCCCGGCGTATTACTTTCTCAAAGGGGAGGACTTCGTCGCCAGGCCGGCGGAGGCAACCGATGTTCCGAAAGTGCTCGAACTGCTGCATCGACGCGTCTTGGCGGCCCTGGCCCGGGTCGATATCCCATCTGGCCGTCAAGCGGTTGTCGGCGAGCTAGGCTTTCACTCAGATCTCAAGGCTTACCTGGAAGAGAATCTCGTCTTCTCCTGGGCACCGCAAGTCCGTCTTACGGAGGACGCCCTGCAGGACTACGCCGCCCGCAAGAGGAAGGGGCACAGCTCCCGCCTTTGTTCGCTCTGCAACCGCACCAGCGAGCACGTGCAGGCATTGCGGACGAACATACTAGGTGACTTCGGGCGGGTATTTTCCAACCGTGTTCTGCCGGCTCTGGAGGCGCCGGGAGGCAACAGGCCGTGGTGCCCGGTGTGCCACATGGAGTTCATCCTGCGCCAGCTAGCCGGGTTGGGCCTCCCTGCGGGGGCGGACTACGGTACGTCTTACCGCATCTACCTGTTCGTGCTGCCGACCTACTCTTTCACGCCCGAGTACGCCGGGCTTCTGAGCCGCCTGATGCGACCATTGCGGCAAGTAACGGCGCTGCCGGTGCGCGACTACGGAGAGGCCTCTCCAGGTCTGCCGCGCCTGTGGCTGGACCGGCGGGAACTCGACCCGGACTGGGTTGACACTGCGGTTGGTGTTTTCGAACGGGAGGCGGCGCGAATTGCCAGCCACCCCGGCTTTGTGGGCGACCGGTTGATCACAACCGGCGTCTTTCCCCAGCCCAACTACTTTCTTGTCCCCTGGGAGCGTTCCGTGCGCCAGGGAGAGCGGGATGATGCCCGTATCCCGACCCGGACTGAGGCTTGGGCCAAGGCCACGTTCGCGGCGGTGGTGATCGCCAGCCTTACCGGGAGCCGGGTCTATGTGACGGAGCGTCCCTTCCTCCCGCTTTCCGACCCGGACGCCCTCAAGAGCACGGTGACGCTGGACTCACCGCCGCCGGCTATCGCCAAGCTCCTTGGCAACGAACGGGATTCAAAGCTGAAGCACTTGCCGGAAGGGGTCAGCCTCTACGGCGGTGAGAATGGGCGCCGCTCGGGACTGGAGCGCGCTTTGGACCTCTGTGCCGCCGTATGGCAAGTGACCTGTGACGTCCACGCGCCGGGCGCGGCGATGAAGGACAAGCGTGTGGCTGACCGGCTGGGGCTAATCATGTTGCAGCCGCTGTCTGGGGCCTGCTTCTACAAGGAGTACAGCCGCCTCAACGACGGCGCCTCGCCCTTCCCACCCCTGGCGAGGGCCTGCGAGGTGCTGCTGGAACACCTGGGAGGTGAGTGGATGGACCTGGTGACCCGCATCGCCGAAAAGGCGCTGGAGATCCGTCTGCCCTACAGGGAGATAGGGCGGGGTAAGATTCACAGCTACGAACTGGTCTTCCGAGAGGCGGTTGGCGCTGTGCGTGAGGAGTTTGTCAAGATCCCGGAGCTGCGCCGTCTTGCCCTGATCGGCCAGCCGCCGTCGTCAGAAAGCTTGGCCGGGCTGAAGAAACGGGCGGCCGGTAGGCTGTATAAGGCCATGGAGCGCCGCCGTGACGCGAAAAAGTACCAAAATATCATCAACCCCTGGGGTGGGGATCTGAATGCGGTGGTGGGCGAACTGATCGACCTCATCGTGGACGGAGTGTTCCTGGGTCAGGCGGGCGGATCCTTCACCCGCTTCTCCCAAGCGGAGAACGGCTTGGCAGACGGGGTCTACTACTACATCGACCGCGTGTTGCCTCAGAAATGGGAGGCTTACGGCCGGCTCAGGGCGGAGCGCCAGGCAGAAGCGGCCGCGGGGGTTTGATCAATTCAGGTTGTCAGGAGGTGCGCGGATGAGTCTGTCTGGTATCGAAGCGTTGAATGAATACAGGGGGGTTTTTGCGCCCGAAATCCCCCATGCACCGGCGGGGCGGTTTGCCAGCGTGGTGCTGCTGCGGGAGACCAAGTCCTATGCCATCTTCACAACGGAGGGGGGCGAGCAACAAGACACGGAGCGCACTCAGGCGGGGCTGCGCCATTCCGAACCCATCGACCGGCTGGTGATGTTCAAGCGTAAGCAGGTGGCTCCCGAACGCCGCACCGGCAAGGCCCTGATGAGGCAGTACGGCGTCTTTCCTCATGCCGTCGTGAGGAAGGACCGCGAAGTGGTCGAGGTGGTTTACGGTGCGGAGGCTATCGCCGCCGCCCAGGCGCGATACAAGGCCAAGAGCGAGAAGGTCGAAGTGGTTGTGGTCGAGGACTGCTACCTCACTGCTCAGCTCTGTACCCACTGCCCCGACTGCCTGATCTACGGCTATGCGGCGGTGGAAGGAGAGGGGGCGCGCAAGGCGCGGGTGATGACCGATTCCTGCTTCAGCGTCCGGCCGTACCCGCTCATCCAGAAGGGCATCAAATTCAACGTGATCGACGAGCGGGAGCAAACCTCGGGCACCATCACCGAGTTCGACTACACCATGCCGGAGGTTTTCCTGCCCGCCGTGGTCACCACGGTGGACCTGACGCTGGATGAATTTGTCTACGTTCTCGGCAATATCCTGCGCACCACCCGTTACGGCAAGGAGGCGTCGCGCCAGGGCTTCGTCCGCAACCACGTGATGGCCATCTCCTTCTCCGACGTCGAATTGTTCGCCAACCTGGAGCTAACCCAGGCGTTCTACGACGCTTTCGTCGATGGAGGTATGGACCTGGCTGCCGGGGGTTTGTCCAGGCAGGACTTTGAACGCCACCTGCCGGAGGTTTTGAAACGCCTAACCGCCGAGATCAACGGCCGCCTGACCTGGGTGACGGGGGGGAAACTGCAAGCCATACTGGACGAAGTGCGGGCCCTCAATCAGGACGAGGCTTGCTTGTCCCGGTTCCTGAGGGATCTCAACACGCAGGCGGCGAAGTTCGGGGTGTAAGGCATGGACATTTACAGGGCCAGGATCGAGCTGCTGGACTATGTCTTCTTCGCCACAGTGGAGCGGGGCAAGGTCTACGAGACCGGTACTTTCATCCACAACTACGCCTTGGCCTATGCTCTGCGTCTGGTTGCCTCACCGTACGCGCATGAGGTGCAAAAGCCGGACTATGCCGGGGAATTGGCGAGATTGAATGCCTGGGGCCTCTACCTGACGCCGGCTCGTCCGGTGAGGACGCTATACCGGCTGACGCAGTGGAACACTGTCCGGGAGGGCTACGGCATAGGCAAGAAGCCTCAGTCCATCGGCTATCCCGATTGGGGCTTCGCCCGCGTCCTTCGGCCGGGCAGCACCTTTGAGTTCTATGTTCTCATGACCGAGCCGGAAGTCGCTTCCGACCTACCGGTTCTCCGCAGCCTTCGCAGGCAGGGCGTGGTCTACATGCGACTTGGGAAGTTCCTGGGCAAAGCTCGCGTGCGGTTTGCACGAGCCCTTGCCGTGAGGACCGGACGCGGCCCCTTCATGGCGACGCTCATAGAGAAGAGTGGACGGGGTCGTGAAGACCAGGCGGCATCGGACCTGCTCCTCAACTGGCGGGACATTGCCACGGATCCCATAGCATGCGATGTCTACCCGGCGGCGCTGCCCACGCGCCTGATCGCTAACTCGCACTTTGCTGACGGGGACTATTATGTGGCGGAATTCGGAGAAGGTGACCGGGTGGTCCTGCCGGCTGGGATGCGCTTTCTGGCTCGGCTGACCTAGAGATGGGGGCTTAGCGGGAGCGGCGAATGAAAGGGGCTGCTCGAGGTTGATCGAGGTCGAGATCGCCCCGGTGGCTTTCGACCAAGTTGAGGGTGTGCAGTGGCTGCCAGGTCTCCGGCCTTACGGCCACCAGTGGGAGGCCTACCGCCTTATTGCCGCGGCGTTGGAGAGCCGGAACACGGTCTGCCTATTCCTGGTAACACCCACGGGGAGCGGCAAAACGCTGGCCGCTTATGCCTACAGTATTCGAACGGGTGAGCCGGTGATCGGCGCCTACCCGACCAATGAGCTGCTAGCGGACCAGGCACGGGCGCTGGAACCGCTATACCGCCAATCGGGGACTAACAGCCTCCTCCGCGTGGATAGCGAGACACTGGAGCGCTGGCAGGCGGATCTCGAGGTAAAACGGCACGCGGAGACATTGGAGGTGCTTCTCCGGTACGAAAAGATCCTACTAACGAATCCGGACATTCTGTTTTACGTCGCCTTCGGGTTGTATCCGAGCCTCCCAGGTCTGCGGGAGCGCCTCTGGAGCCTCATGGGGAGTTACCGCCTCTTCGTCTTTGACGAGTTCCACCTGTATTCCGTGAAGCAGCAGGCGGAGGTCGCTTTCCTGGCGGGGGCGCTCGAAGCTATAAACCCTGCCCTGGGTCGCGTCATGATTTTCGCCTCCGCGACGCCCGCTCTGGAGATGGTAGGCCTGTTGCGTGATCGCCTCGGCCTGCGGGTGGAAGTGGTCGAGGCGCGGCCGTCCGAAGGTGCGCAAGCCCGGCTGGCTGCTCATCCGGTGACTCTGAAAATCATTTCGGCAGACCTCGACCGCTGGCAAGGGCTCACGGGGCTAGAGGAGGCCTTCGACCAGATCCTTGCTTTCCGAGACGAGCACCCCGAGGCCCGCTATGTGATCATTTTCGACTCGGTGGCGGCCGCGGTCGCTGCTGCTCGCTGTCTCCGGGAGGAGTTCGGTGCCGGGCAGGTGGGGGAGGTGCATGGGCTGAGCAGCCAGGCCATGCGGGGGGAGGCGCTGGCCCAGCGGATTACGGTGGGGACGTCGGCCATCGAGGTGGGCGTGGACTTCAAGGGCGAGTTTGAGAAGGATTGCCTGATCTTCGAGGCCCGGACGGGCAGCAGTTTCCTGCAGCGCTTCGGCCGGTTGGGGCGCCATGAGAAGCGTCTACCCATCCCGAATGTCGCGCTGGCGCTGGTGCCTGGGTACGTGTATCAGTTCTTGGCTGGGCGGTTGGGGCCGAAAGCGGCCGTGACGCGGGACGAGCTGCGTGTCCTTGTGGAAGAGGCCTACCGGGAGCCGGAACAGTTTCGCCGCTATCTCGGCAAGCACGGCTCGGTGCCCATGGCCGAGGCGTCCCAGTTGGTTGCTGGCATGTTCCAGCCTGACGACCGCACGCGCATATGCGAGCGGCTGGGCCGCGTGATCCAAGCTTTGACCGGCGACTCGTGGAGGGTGGCTATGGGCAAGCGGCGAGGGCGGGCCGAGGAAGGCGTCCTAGCTCCTCTGCTGACCTTCCGTGGTACGGGCCTCGAGGCGGCTATACTTGATGTTCGGGGGGACGACCCAGGCTGCCCTGCCAAGCGCTACGACCTCATGTTCCTTCTGCGCCGGGGTGTGTTTGAAGAGATGGACGAGAAGTCCTACCAGGCTGAGTTAGATCGCTTGGCTGATATCCACCTGGAATGGTTAAACGATTTGTCCAGGGAACGGCGCTTTGCACGGGTGATCGGTTCTCGAGAGGATGATTTGCTGGGTGTATACGGTTTTTTCCGGCTGAAGGGCCTGTTGGACGGAGCCCGCCGGGTATGGTTCGAGATCCCTGAGGAAGAACTGCTCGGCAAGCGGGGCCAAGTGGCCGTCTTCGAAGGACTGGAGGTCTGCACCGACCCGCCGTCGCCGACACGGCTTCTCAACCGTACGCTCCGCCGCAAGCGCCTGGTCGCTTGGGTGACCGATGCCCACCCGGCGAGCATTCGCTTTGGCCGCGCCCTCCCGCCACTTTTTGCTGTTTATGAGTTGCGGGCTATCCGATCCGGTGGGGGCCTCAATCCGGCCCCGTGGAGCATTGCGTTCAACCAGAACGCCTTTTTCCTGGACAGTCTCTGGTGGAACTTACGCTGCAGCCCAGACGCGATTATTGTATGAACAAGATGAAGGGGTAGCTGACTCGAAAGGGATCGCAGAACGAGGAGGCGGGCATGTGAGCGTGAAGATGCGTACCTGCTGTTAGGCGGTACAAATGCTTGACCTCGTCCGGGTGCCGCTGATCCTGGCGTGGACATATTGTGAATCTCGTGGTGACAGAGGGCCGTCATTCCGGAAAAAGGAGATGTGCCATGCTCGATCAGAATAAGGAAGGCGTCTTCCGTCTTTACTCCTGCGTTGCCTTCCTTACCGCCGAGGAGCCAGCCACCCTGCCGGCGACCCAGGGGCACCACGCTCACGCTGCCTTCCTCGAGCTGGTCCGCGGGGTCGATCCCAAGCTTGCGGCGTGGCTCCACGACGCCCACGGCCGGAAGCCGTTCACCGTCAGCCCCCTGTGCGGGCTGCCGGAGGCGCGCCACGGGCAGGTGCAGGTCGCGGCCGGGTGGACGTGCTGGCTCCGCTTCACCTTTCTGGCCCAGCCGGTCTTCGACACCTTCCTGGCCGCCTTGCTCCGGGGGGCGGCGCAGCCGCGCATCCGGCTTGGAACCGGGTCGTTCCTCGTCACGGAGGCGCGGTGCACTCCTGGCAGCCATCCCTGGGCCGGCTGGACGACGGCGGATGCCCTGGCGGCGAAGATGGGGCGGCCTGGACTGCCCGGCGCGGTGAACACCCAGGACGCGGGGGAGGTGGCCGGTGGACCTACCACCTTTACCTTCGAGCTGGCCTCGCCTACGGCGTGGAGCCTGGGCGGCTACCGGGGCCGCCGGATCGAAGTGCTGCCAACGCCGATCCTCTTCTTCGGCAGCCTCATCTCGTCCTGGAACGCCTGGTTCGGTGACCGCCTCGGTCGCATCGGACCCGAGCTGCGCGATTACCTGGCCGAGGCCGTGGTGGTCGGCCGGATGGACCTTGAGACGCGCATGTATCATTATCAAGACCACCTGCAGGTAGGTACCGTCGGGCGGGTGACCTACCGGCTGCTGGATCGGCCTGCTACGGCCGAGGCCGGGATCCTCGACGCGCTGGCTGATTTCGCCTTCTACGCCGGGGTGGGGTACCGGACCACCATGGGCATGGGCCAGGTCCGCCGCCTGCCGGACGAAACGGGCTGCCTGCCGGACAAAGCAGGGCCAGCGTTGCGAATCGCCCGCACGACGCGGGTGTCTGCCTCCACGGGGTGACGCCGATGACCGTGGACGACGCGGCCGAGTACCTGCCCGTTTCCATGCTGAACCAGTGGGCGTACTGCCCCCGACGGTTCTACTATATGTACGTCCTGGGCGAGCTGGACGTCAACGCTCCGGTCCTGGAGGGGATGCTCCAGCACGAGCGGGTGCACGAGGCCTGTGTGGAGAGGGAGGGGGAAACCCGCATTCATCGGCGGGTCTACGTGTGGTCGGACCGCCTGGGGGTGGCTG
>JBFMCJ010000055.1 GCA_040754675.1 Bacillota bacterium | reverse complement strand
ACATGGTACAGGGTGGCGGCCTTGAACAGGCTCATCCGTGAGCGCACGTGGCTTCTGGCCGTCATCGGGCTTGGCGAGGCGCTGGCCGCAGCGATGCTGGGGTTTCCGGACGCCGCGCTGGGTGTGGTGGCCGGCCTTCCGGTGGGCATGGCAAACCACTGGGTGACGCGCCTTGCGATGCGCCGGTGGCAGAGCGGCGGGCGCGGCGCCGTGTGGGTGGCAGGCGGGTCGCTTCTGCGGCTCGCCCTGGCAGCGGGGCTCCTGTGGTGGGCCTCCGGAAGGGGCCTGGCGTTTCTGATCGGGGTTCTCGCCGGCCTTCTGGTCGAGGCGGTGGGGTATTTGCTGGCGGCGCCGAAGTGGGCGGGCCGCCGCGGTTCGATCTAGCAAGCCGTAAGGCGGCCCTTTGCTGGGGGCGGCCGAGGGGGCGGGCGCGTAACACGGGCGATGCTGGAACGCTTCTTGGAGTCGCGGCTGGAGAAAATCGGTGAGGTCCTCACCGAGGTGGCACCGCGAACGCTCTGGCACGTTGGGAGCGTTGAAATCACCACCACGATGCTCAACAGCTGGGTGGTGGTGGCTATCATCGCGCTCCTGGCGGTGGTGGTCAACCGCAGCATCCGGGAGCGGCCGCGCGGGATCCAGACACTGGCCGAGGTCTACTACCGCTTCGTCGAAGGCCTGCTGGAACAGTCCCTCGGGCATTCGGATCGGCGGTTCATTCCCCTGGTGGGCACGTTCTTTCTCCTGGTACTCTCCCTCAACTACGCGTGGTTCATCCCGGGCGTGGTTCCCCCGACCACCGATCTTTCCACCACCGTCGCGCTTGCCTCGACGGACATCCTGCTGGTCCAGGTATTCGCCGCACGGGCGGTGGGAATCCGGCGGTACCTGAGGCGGTTCATCGAGCCGGTCCCCTTTCTGCTGGTCATGAACATTCTGGAAGAGCTTGTCAAGGTCTTCTCGCTGTCCGTGCGTCTTTTCGGGAACCTGTTTGGCGGTGACATGGTGGTCGCCGCGCTGTTCGTGTTGGTGCCTTTCCTTGCGCCAACACCGGTCATGCTGCTGGAAGTGCTGTTCGGGTTCATTCAGGCGCTGATCTTTGCAACGCTCACTTCCGTTTACGTGGCCACGGCCGTGGGCCATCACTGACGGAGCGGCTGGTATGGGTGTTGATTTCGTAAACCAAGACGGGTTGGCGCGGGAAAGGGGGATGGATCAAGCGTGAACTTCCTGGCTGTGGCTCTGGCCATCGCCATGCCGGCCATGGTTTCGGCTTTCGGTCAGGCCTGGGCGACGTCGCGGGCGGTCGAGAGCATCGCCCGGCAGCCCGAGGCGGCGGGCGAGATTCGCGGGGCGCTTCTTATAGCGCTTGCGTTCATGGAGGCCCTGACCCTTTTCTCGTTCGTGATCGCGTTCATCCTCTCCGGCAGGGTCTGAAAAGAAGAGCGACCGGGCTCTCGTTGTTCGGCCGTGGCACAACGGGAATAACCGGGTGCCGGCTCCCCGCACGGGCGCCGGCCCCGCCCTTTCCCGATTTAGTAAGGTTACACACAGGAAGCGGGGGCATTCCCCACTATGGATTGGATGGCAGGCGGGGCGAACCTGGTCATGCTGGCGGCGGAAAGTGAGGCGGCCGGCTCGCCGCTCCAGATCAACCTG
This sequence comes from Bacillota bacterium, assembly GCA_040754675.1. Taxonomy (NCBI): domain Bacteria; kingdom Bacillati; phylum Bacillota; species Bacillota bacterium. The sequence continues at coordinate 11,550 of JBFMCJ010000055.1, read as the reverse complement.
TTTACGTATCTGGCCCAGGTCGCCAATGTCCTGGTGGTCATGCTGCTGCTCACCAAGCTGGTCTTCAAGCCGCTCGGTGACGTGCTGGCAAAGCGCGAGGCCGAGGTGGCCGAGTCCGTCGACGGGGCCCGCCAGGCCCGGGAGGAGGCGGAGAAGCTCCGGGACGAGATGAAGCTGCAGCTGGAACAGACCCGCCGCCGGGCCCAGGAGGAGCTGCAGCGTGCGCTGGACGCAGCCGAACAGGAGCGCCTGAGGCGGGTGCGCCAGGCTGAGGAGGAGGCGCGCCGCGCCCTCGACCAGGCCCGGGCCGAGATCCGCATGGAGCGGGATCAGGCGCTGGCGGCCATCCGCGAGGAGGCGGCCACGCTGGCCGTGGCGGCTGCCGGCAGGCTCCTGCGCCGGACCATCACCGGGGACGACCAGCGGCGGCTGGCCCGCGAGTTCATCGAGCAGGTGGGTGAACGGCGTTGACCGCCCGGCGCGTCCTGGTGCGCCGCTACGCCCTGGCCCTCGCCGAACTGGCGGCGGAGAAGGGGCGGCTGGACGCCGTCGAGCAGGGCCTGCAGCGGGTGGTGCAGGCCGTCCTGACCGACCCTTCGGTGCGCCGCACGTGGTACCAGGCCCGCCTCTCCGCCGACAAGAAGGTCGACGCCGTGCGCCAGGCGGCAGGCGAGGGCGTCGAGGCGCTGGTCTTTCAGTTCCTCGGGGTGGTGGCGCGCAAGGGCCGCGAGGAACTCCTGCCTGACATGTACGAGGAGTTTACCCTGGAAGCGGACCGGATCCGGCAGGTGGTGCGGGTCGACGTGGATACCGCCGCACCGCTTTCGGAGCCGGATCAGGAGGCGTTGCGCCGGATGCTTCAGGAGATGCTTCACGCAAGCGGTGTGCGGCTTTCCGTGCGCGTCAACCCCGAACTCATCGGGGGGCTTGTCGTTCGGGCGGGGGACATGAAGCTTGACGGGAGCCTCTCCCGGCAGCTTGCCCGGTTGCACCAGCAGCTTCGCGCAGCACCCCTGCCCCAGGGTGCGGCCTCGATGGACGGAAAGGCAGGTTGAGTTGGGCGTGGCAATCCGGCCAGAAGAGATCACGTCGGTTCTGAAGCGGGAGATCGAGCAGTTCCAGGCGGAGGTCGCCGTCGAGGAGGTCGGCACGGTCATCTTCGTCGGCGACGGCATCGCCCGGCTGCACGGCCTGCAGCAGTGCATGGCAAGCGAGCTGCTGCGCTTTCCCGGCGATCTCTACGGGATGGCCCTCAACCTGGAGGAGGACAACATCGGGGCGGTCCTCATGGGGCCGTACGCGCACCTGAAAGAGGGCGATCCGGTTTACCGCACCGGGCGCATCATGCAGGTGCCGGTGGGGGAGGCGCTTCTGGGGCGGGTCGTCAACCCGCTGGGACAGCCTCTCGACGGCAAGGGGCCCATTACCACCGACCAGTTCCGGCCCATCGAGAGCCGGGCCCCCGGCGTCATCGACCGGCGCAAGGTGTCCGTCCCGCTGCAGACGGGCCTGAAGGCCATCGACTCCATGATCCCCATCGGGCGGGGCCAGCGCGAGCTCATCATCGGCGACCGCCAGACCGGCAAGACGGCGCTTGCCGTGGACACCATCATCAACCAGAAGGGCCAGGGCGTCATCTGCATCTACGTGGCCATCGGCCAGAAGGCGTCCACGGTGGCGGGGGTCGTTGACGTGTTCAGGCGCACGGGGGCCATGGATTACACCATCGTGGTCTCCGCTGCCGCCAGCGAGCCGGCGCCGCTTCTCTACATCGCCCCGTACGCCGGGTGCGCCATGGGCGAGTACTTCATGTACAAGGGACAGGACGTGCTGGTGGTCTACGACGACCTCTCCAAGCACGCGGCGGCCTACCGCGAGATGTCGCTGTTGCTGCGCCGCCCGCCCGGCCGTGAGGCGTTCCCTGGCGACATCTTCTACCTGCACAGCCGCCTGCTGGAACGTTCGGCCAAGCTGGACGACCGCCTGGGCGGCGGTTCGCTGACGGCCCTTCCCATCATCGAGACCCAGGCGGGCGACATCTCTGCCTACATCCCGACCAACGTCATCTCCATCACGGATGGCCAGATCTACCTGGAGACGGACCTCTTCTACGCCGGCATCCGCCCGGCCATCAACGTCGGCCGATCGGTGAGCCGCGTGGGCGGCGACGCCCAGGTCAAGGCGATGCGCCAGGTGGCAGGGCGGCTGCGCCTTGACCTGTCGCAGTACCGGGAGCTGGCCGCGTTTGCCCAGTTCGGGTCGGAGCTCGACAAGGCGACCCAGGCCCGGCTGGTCCGGGGCGAGCGGGTTACCGAGGTCCTCAAGCAGGGCCAGTACCAGCCCATGCCGGTGGAGGAGCAGGTGGCCGTCATCTTCGCCGGCGTCAACGGCCACCTGGACGACATGCCGGTCGACCAGGTGCAGCCGTTTGAAAGGCAGTTCCTGGCGTACTTGCGAACGGAGCGCGCCGAGATTCTCAGGAGCATCCGGGAGAAGAAGGCGCTTGACGACGAGACCGTCGAGCAGTTGAAGGCGGCCATCGGCGAGGTCAAGGCGCGGGTGCAGGCGGCCTCACAGCAGGCAACAGGCGTTACGCCCGTCGCCACGCCGACCCGGTAAAGGGCCGCACTTCATTTTCCGGGGAGAGGGAACACGCCGGTGGCCGGGCAGTCCGTCCGGGATATCAGGCGGCGCATCCAGAGCGTGCAGAACACGCAGCAGGTGACCAAGGCCATGGAGATGGTCTCGGCCGCCAAGCTGCGCCGGGCCCAGGCCCGCACCCTGGCCGCCCGCCCCTTTGCCAACCGCATTGCCGAGGTGCTGGCGCGGGTGGTCGGCACCACCCTCAAGGCCAACCCTGCAGTGGCGCGCGCTCATCCGCTGCTGCAGGTGCGGGAGAACGGGCGGACGCTTTTGTGCGTCATCGCCGCGGACAGGGGCCTTGCCGGCGGGTACAACGCCAACGTCGGGCGCGCCATGGAGGCCGTGTTGCGGGCGCAAAGCGGCGAGGGTCGCTCGGTGGAGGTGGTGGCCGTCGGGCGCAAGGTGCGGGACCACCTTCGCCGGACAGGCCGCCGGCCGTACAAGCAATTCATCAACCTGGGCGACCACGTGGAGTACACCAAGGCCCAGGAGGTGGCGCGGGCCCTCGTCGAGCCGTACGTGGCCGGCGAGTTCGACAGGTTGGTGCTGCTGTTCTCGCAGTTCGTGAGCCCTTCTGTGGCGAGGCCGGTTCTCTATCCGCTCTTGCCCATCCCGGAGGAGGGGCCGAAGCCGTGGCCTCTCAGCGAGCGCGGTGGCAGCTGGCCGCCGCTGGCCCGGGACGGCCGGCCGGCCGGGGGCGGCGAGGGGGACCGCCGTGGAGGCCCTCAGGCGAGGGCGCAGAAGCGGGAGCGGTGGCAGCCCCCGTACATCTACGAGCCGTCGCTCGATGCGGTCATCGGCGTCCTGCTCGAGCGCTACATCGACGTCGAGGTCTACAGGGCGCTGCTCGAGGCCAAGGCCAGCGAGCATGGGGCGCGCATGACGGCCATGCGCAACGCAAGCGACAACGCCCAGGAGATGATTGAAGCGTTGACGCTTTCGTTCAACCGGGCCCGCCAGGCGGGCATCACCAAAGAGATCATGGAGATCGTGGGCGGCGCCGAAGCGCAGGCGGCGCAAGCCTAGTTTTACAGGAGCCGGGGAGGAGACGCGAGGCGGACATGGCCCAGCACAACCGAGTAGGGCGGGTGGCGCAGGTCCTCGGGGCCGTCGTGGACGTCGTGTTTCCGGAGGGCGAGCTTCCTGACCTCTTCAACGCCATTGAGATTCCCCGCAGTACGGAGGACGGCCAGGCCAGGGACGGGCGGCCCGAGGTGCTGGTGGTGGAGGCAGCGCAGCACCTGGGCAACAACATGGTGCGCTGCGTCGCGATGGATTCGACGGACGGGCTCGTCCGCGGCATGCCCGCTTATGACACCGGCGGCCCCATCACGGTGCCGGTGGGGCGCGCCGTGCTGGGGCGCGTGCTGAACGTGCTGGGGCAGCCCGTGGACGGCGCGGGGGCCGTTGAAACGGATCTCCGGCTTCCCATCATTCGACCGGCTCCGGCCGTGGCGGAGGTGCAGCCTGCCCGCGAGATCCTGGAGACCGGGCTCAAGGTCGTCGACCTCCTGGCGCCCTATCCACGTGGCGGCAAGGTGGGGCTGTTCGGCGGCGCGGGCGTGGGCAAGACGGTCATCATCATGGAGATGATCCGCAACATTGCCTACGAGCACGGCGGCTTCTCGGTCTTTGCGGGCGTCGGGGAGCGCACCCGCGAGGGCAACCAGCTTTATTACGAGATGAAGGAAGCCGGGGTCCTCGACAAGACCGCCATGGTCTTCGGCCAGATGAACGAGCCCCCTGGAAACCGCATGCGCGCCGGCCTTGCGGGCCTGACCATCGCGGAGTACTTCCGGGACGTCGAAGGCCAGGACGTGCTGCTGTTCATCGACAACATCTTCCGCTTCGTGCAGGCCGGCTCCGAGGTGTCGGCCTTGCTCGGGCGCATCCCGTCGGCCGTGGGCTACCAGCCAACCCTGGCCACCGAGATGGGGCAGCTCCAGGAACGCATCGTGACCACGAAGAAGGGCTCCATCACCTCGATCCAGGCCATCTACGTGCCGGCCGACGACTACACCGACCCGGCGCCGGCCACCACGTTCGCCCACCTGGACGCCACCACCAACCTGGAGCGGCGCATCGCCGAACGGGGCATCTACCCGGCCGTCGACCCGCTGGCGTCCACGTCGCGGCTTCTGGCGCCCGAAATCGTGGGGGAGGAGCACTACCGGGTGGCGCGGGGCGTCCAGCAGGTTCTGCAGCGCTACAAGGAACTGCAGGACATCATCGCCATCCTCGGCATGGAGGAACTCTCCGACGAGGACAAGGTGATCGTGGCACGGGCCCGCAAGATCGAACGCTTCCTCTCGCAGCCCATGTTCGTGGCGGAGGCGTTCACCGGCCTGCCCGGCGTCTACGTGCCGCTCAAGGAGACCATCCGGGGCTTCCGCGAGATCCTGGAGGGTAAGCACGACGAGCTGCCGGAGCCCGCTTTTTACATGGTGGGCACCATCGACGAGGCGGTGGAGAAGGCCCGCCAGATCGAAAAGGAAGGCGTCTGAGGCGCGATGCCCGAGCTGATGCTGCTCGAGGTGGTCACGCCGCAGCGACTCGTGCTGCGGGAACGGGCGGAGGCCGTCGTGGTACCGTCGGCCAACGGGTACCTGGGCGTGCTCCCCAACCACGCGCCCATGGTGGCCGTGGTCGGGCTGGGGATCGTGCGGTTCGGACAGTTCCACGGGGCCAAGCGGAAGATGGCGGTGAGCGGCGGCTTCATGGAGGTCGCCGGCAACCGGGTCACCATCCTGGCCGACACCGCCGAGCTGGCCGAGGAGATCGACGTCATGCGGGCCAGGGCGGCGCGGGACCGCGCGCTGGCCCGCCTGCGAACCCGTGCCGCCAGCATCGACTACGCGAGGGCCCAGCGGGCGCTGGCACGCGCGCTCAACCGCCTGAGGGCGGCCGGCGTCGAGCCGGAGTCGTAACGGGGGCCGGCGCCACCCTGCGCCGGCCTCTGCTTGCTGTCTCCCTCCCGCTTTCTCCTGCCTGCCTCCTCCCCCGGACGTTCTCCTCCCCAGCCTCTGGAAGTTGCTGGCGAAGGTGGGCGCATAAAGGCATCCGCTTTGGGGCAACCTGCCATGGCAGGGAGGGGATGGTCGTCCATGAAGATGCCTTCTGCGCCGCAGGGCCCAAGGCCCTTGAAGCGGCTGGCCGTCCACGCTCTTGCCTGGTCGGCGCAACGCCTCCGGCGGCTCGGGCGGCTCGCGGCACGCGCCAGGCCAGCCGCCCGGCTGCCGGCGCTCATGCTGCTCTTCGCGCTGGGGCTGGGCATCGGCTATCTCACCTGGCGGTATGCACCGGTGAGCCCGCCCGGTCCGGGTTCGCTCTCGCCCCTGACACAGGTGGGTGACACGGCACCGGCCAGCCTGCCGGGGCTATCGAAGGCAACGGGCGCGGGCATGGCGGGCGGCGGGAATGCCGCCGGAACCGGCGAGCAAGGGGTGCAGGCGTCGGGCACCATGACGGCAGGGCCAGCACCGGGCCTTTCCACGTCGCTTCCGGGGTCGCTGGTGTGGCCGGCGGACGGCCTGGTGGTCGCTACGGCCGGATGGCGGCGCCACCCGGAACGCGGCGACTGGCGCTACCTGCCGGGGCTTGAGCTGGCGGTGCCTTCCCAGGCCCCCGTGCGCGCGGCCGCGGCCGGCACCGTCCGGTCGGTTGACGTCCAAAGCGACGGCTTCACCGTGGTGCTGGATCATGGACAGGGGTGGAGCACGACCTACGGGCGGCTGTCGAGCGTGCGCGTTGAACGCGCGCAGGGCGTCACGTCCGGCACGATCATCGGGTACGGCCCGCGCCTGCCTGAGGTGGTGCCGACGCTGGCCGGCGTTTACGGCGTAGGCGGGGCGACCCAGGCGGCCGGTGAGCCCGGTGCAAGCATTCGGGCCGTCATCTCGTTCGCCGTCTACCACGGCACCGAAAGCGTCGATCCCCTGGCGGTGATGCCAGCCGCCTCGTACAGGGTCGCCGGCCCTGACGAGCCGGAGGCGTATGAGCCGGCCGGCGCAGGTGAGCCGTCCGGGCCGTCGCCCGTGGGGCCGTGAGCATCAAGGCGGCCGCCCGCATCTGGCCGGTGTAAGCGCCCGGTGGCATCGTGCCGCCGGGCGCTTCTAGGAAAGCGTCGGAACATATCGGCCCTTCTCGGCCCATAAGCATGTGGCAAAGACAGGGGCCGGAGGGGCGCTCGATGCGGGATTACATCCGCAAGCGGGTGGTCGACATCAGCCACTACATCATCTCCACTCGGGCCACGGTCCGCCAGGCTGCCACGGTCTTCGGGGTGAGCAAGAGCACGGTGCACAAGGACATGACCGAGAGACTTCCCCGCTTGAACAAGGATCTGGCGCGCCAGGTGAAGCGGGTCCTCGACCGTAACAAGGCCGAACGCCACATCCGTGGCGGCGAGGCCACCAGGGCCAAGTACCAGAAACAGCGCAAAGTCTCCTGAATAGGCATGCCGGTGAGCACTGGCAGCGGGTGCAACATCTGCCAGGAAAACGCTGTGTAATGTCGAATCAACGAGCCGACCGTCGCCGCGGCACGCTCCCCAGGGATTGGGGCGACGTCCGCAGGAAGTGGGGCTTGCACCGGCATGCTGGGCGCCGACGTGGGCCTGGACCTGGGCACTGCCAGTGTCATCATCTACGTTCGAGGCCGGGGTATCGTCCTGCAGGAACCCAGCGTGGTGGCCCTGGATGAGGAGCGGCAGCAGGTCCTGGCCGTCGGGCAGGCGGCTCGAGAGATGCTCGGGCGCACGCCCGGCCCCATCATAGCGGTTCGGCCCCTTCGCAACGGGGTCGTGGCCTACTACCAGATCACCGAGCTGATGCTGCGCTACTTCCTGCGCAAGGCCCTCGGGCAGTGGACGTGGGTGCGTCCCCGCCTCGTGGCGTGCGTCCCTTCGGCGGTCACCGACGTGGAGCGCCGTGCCATCAGCGAGGCGTGCCGCCAGGCCGGAGCCCGCGAGGTGCACCTCATCTCGGAGCCGATGGCGGCCGCCATTGGCGCCGGCATCGAGGTGCAGGAGCCCCGGGGCAACATGGTCGTGGATGTAGGCGGCGGCACCACCGACATCGCCGTGATCTCCATGGGAGCCGAGGTGGTCTCCGACTCGGTGCGGGTGGCGGGCGACCATATGGACGAGGCGATCACCCGCTACCTGAAGCGCAGGCACAACCTGGTGGTCGGGGAGCGTTCCGCCGAAGACCTGAAGATCCAGCTCGGCACCGTCGCCCCTGACTCCGCGGAATCGCTGCCGCCGCAAGAGGTGCGGGGCCGGGACGCGGTGACCGGCCTGCCCCGCACGCAGGTCCTCACGGCTGAAGAGGTTAAAAGCGCCCTCATGGAACCTGCGCAGGCCATCGTCGGGGCCGTCCGCCAGGTCCTCGAGCGGACGCCGCCTGAACTGGCTGCCGACATCTACGAGCGCGGCGTGGTCATGACCGGCGGTGGGGCGCTGCTGAGGGGCCTTGACAGGCTGCTGAGCAGCGAGACGGGCCTCCCCGTGCACGTGGCCGAGGACCCCATCACGTGCGTGGCCCGCGGCACCGGGAAGGTCCTGGAAGTCATGCAGCGGGCTCGCCACCTGCCGGCCATGCCGGCCCGGCGCGTCCTCTAGCGCTCTCCCTCAAGCCCTCCCCGGCGTGCGCCGACACCTATAGTGCGACGCCGCGGAGGGAGGTGAGATGCGCGGTGGTGCGGGGCCTGTTCAGCGCGGGCTCGGCGATGCTGGTCTTCAGCGGCCGGCAGGACCTGCTCGCCAACGACCTGGCCAACGCGGCCACCCCGGGTTACCGGACCGAGGTCGCTCCGGTCGCCGCCTTCCCCGAGATGCTCATCCACCGGGAGCTGCGCACGGTGCGCACGCCGAGGGGACTGGCGGGCACCGGCGCGTACATCGAGCGCTCCTACACCCGGTGGGATCCGGCCCCCGCGCGCTACACCGGCCGAAACCTCGACCTCGCGATCGAGGGCGACGGCTTTTTCGTGGTGCAGAGCGCCGCAGGGCCGAGGCTGACCCGTGCGGGCAATTTCACGATCGGCAGCGATGGCGTTTTGGTCACGCAGGACGGCCTTCCGGTGCTGGGGCTCGATGGGCCGGTTCGGACGGGCAGGGTGACGGACGGGGAGATCGCGGTCACGCAGGAGGGCGCCGTCATGACCGAGGACGGCCGCTTCCTGGGCCAGATCCTGGTGGTGGATGTGCCCGATCGGCAGGGCCTGGTGCGGGAGGGCAGCAACCTCTTCCGCTACACGGCCGAATCAGGCGGCCCGGTGCGCGTCGATGCCCGCGTCCAGCAGGGGATGCTGGAGGGCTCGGGGACGTCCGTGATCGGGACCATGGTGGAGATGATCGCCGGTATGCGGGCGTACCAGGCAGCGCAGCAGGCGGTTCGGGCGCATGACCAGATGACCGAGGCGCTCATCGCGCAGCTCGGCCGGACGAGTTAGGCGCACAGGCTGAAAGACTTTACGGGGTTTCAGGTGCCGCCGGGAGAGAAAGCGGACGGGCAAAAGGGGCTGGACTGCATGGCAGAGGCCCCGCGCTGCGGAACGACGGAAGCAGCGCCCTGCTCCTGATCCGGCTCTCCCGCCGTGCCTGCGCCACCTGGGCCCCTCCAGCCTCAAGCGGCCTGCCTGCAGAGACACGTCGCAGGAGGGCGAGAGAAGAGAGCGGGGAGTTCTGCCAATGATGCGTTCTCTTTGGACATCCGCGTCGGGGATGTCGGGCCAGCAGTTCACCGTTGACACCATCGCCAACAACCTGGCCAACGTCAACACCGCCGGTTTCAAGAAGTCCCGGGTCGACTTCCAGGACCTGCTCTACCAGACCCTGCGGTTCGCAGGGACGCCTGTCACCGCGGGGGCGCAGATCCCCACCGGCATCCAGGTGGGGCACGGCGTGCGCCCTGTGGCGACGGTCAAGATCTTCTCGCAGGGCACGTTCCGGGAGACGGACAACCCGCTTGACCTGGTCATCGAGGGCGACGGGTTCTTCCAGATCCTCTTGCCGGACGGCACGGTCGCTTACACCCGGGACGGCGCGTTCAAGAAGGACAGCGAGGGGCGCATCGTCACCTCGGACGGGTTTGTCCTGGAACCGGAAATCATCGTGCCGCAGGACGCCGTGGAGGTGTCGGTGGGCAGTGACGGCACCGTCTCGGCCGTGCTCCTGGGCGACAGCCAGCCGATCACGATCGGCACCATCGAGCTCGCGCGGTTCGTGAACCCGGCCGGGCTGCGCAGCTACGGCCGCAACCTGTTCCTGGCCACGGCAGCTTCGGGGCAGCCCATTGTCGGCCAGCCCGGGATGGACGGCTTCGGTTCCATCGCGCAGGGCTTCCTGGAGATGTCCAACGTCCAGGTCGTTGAGGAGATGGTCAACCTCATCCTGGCGCAGCGGGCCTACGACGCCAACTCCAAGGCGATCCAGGCGTCCGACGACATGCTCAACACGGCCAACAACCTGCGCCGGTAAGGTGAGGGCTGGCGATGATGCCGTCGAGGTCAGGGGCGGCCAGGGCATCCCGGATTGAAGCTTTTGTGCTGGCAGCGGCCGTGGGGGCGGTCGTGGTGGCAGCATTGCCGGCGCCGTCGGCTTGCGCGGGCAGCATGCCCGCCACCGCAAAGGACCGCGGTGCAGCCCGCCTTGTCGTGGAACTGAAGCCCCAGGCCGAGGTGGCGGGGCCGGCCATCCGCATCGGGGACGTCGCCGTCCTGGTGGATGGTGACCCTGAACTCTGGGAAACCGTGAGCCGCCTGGAGGTGGGCGCGGCGCCGCTTCCGGGAGAGTCGCGGAGCATCTCCAAGGCCGCCATCATCCTGCGGCTGCGCCAGGCACGCATCGATCCCGGGCTCATCCGGTGGGGCACGCAAGCAGAGGAGACCTCCGTCAGCGCCTTCGGGCGCGCCCTTGACCGCGCTCCGGTCACGAGGGGCATCGAGCAGTATCTGGCCGCCCGGCGGGAACGGGACGGGGGGCCGGACCTCACCGTGCTGGACCTGGAGGTGCCCGAGCGCGTGTTGGTCCCGCCCGGCGAGATCCGTGCGGCAGTGGTGAGCGGGCCGCCGGTGCTGAGGCCGGGAGCGGCGGTGTTTGCCGTTGAGGTCCTCGTGGATGGGGTTGCGGCCAGGCGCGTATGGGTGCGCGCCACGCTGGGCACGGACGGCCCGGATCGCGGGGCGCCGGTTGACGCCCGCGACGTCCCGGTGCGCCCGCAGGAGGGTGGATCGGTACCTTCCGGGACCCCGGTCACCGTGCTGGTGCGGCGGGGAGCGGTGACGGTCCAGCTCCAGGGGGTGCTCCAGGGGCCCGCCCGGGTCGGGCAAGCCGTGCAGGTGCGAAACGCTACGTCGGGGGCCGTGATGCACGCCGTGCTGGTGCGCCCCGATCTGGCGGTCGTCGCGGCGCCCGAGGGACCGTGAGAGCAGGAGGCGAGGCGCATGAATCGGGCCTCTGCTGCAAAGCGCGTCATGTTGAAACGGACGGCCGGTGCGCTGGCCGTGTCAATTGCGGTGCTGGCCGCGCCAGCGACGTTCGGGGCAGGGGCCGCGGCGGAATCCCTGTGGGCGAAGGCCGAAGCCCAGGGTAACCGGCTGGGCCTCTTTGCCGACGCCCGCGCCCGGAAGGCGGGCGACCTCGTCACCATCATCATCGTGGAGCGCGCCGAAGCCACCTCATCGGCCTCTACCGGCACCAAGCATGACGGCAAGGTCGAGGTGGGGCCCGGGCAGGGGCTGCTGGACGTGCTGCCCCTCGTCGGGGGCTCGGGCAGCAGCCGCTTCACGGGTGATGGGCGCACCGCGCGAAGCGGCACCATCCGGGCTCAGATGACGGCCAGGGTCACCCAGGTGCTGTCCAACGGCGACCTGGTGGTTGAGGGCAGGCAGACCATCGTGGTCAAC